>DUPA01000082.1 GCA_012838515.1 Natronincola sp.
CGTGAGCTGAGAGCTTTAAGCGGTGATAGTTTTGCAGCTGCCCTTGCAGGCCAATACGCCGCAACCAGGCTAATCAAAATCACTAAGAACACATTTACCATCAAACTTGCTTTGGAAATCAAGAAAGTAAAGCTTCCATCTCTTAAAAATTGTTGCATGGCCGGTTCGTTCGAGATATTGATTCTACCTAAAGCAAAAACCAAAATTGCACTCAATACGAGGCCGATTGCCACCCCTAACATGCTAACAAAGGTTGCTTCCCACAGAAAGATATTTTTTACTTGTTTCTTATGCATACCAAATGCTCTCATGGTTCCAATTTCTTTAGTTCTTTCGATCATTATCATTCTAAAGGTGTTGGCGATACCTACCATGGTTACAAACAGCAAAATCATAAAAACAACTAAACCGACCTTATCAAGAACACCCACAATCTGCTCAATGGGCTCCATAAAATCATTAATGTTCAGCACTGTATACCGCGTGCCTTCCCACGGCTTGATCTCTTCTTTTTGTTGCCCACCTAAAATATCTACTCCACCAACTTGCACGCTTGCGACAATTTCTTCTTTTTGCTCTTCTTCCAACTCATCTTCGTTTTTCAAGCCAATTCTAAAATCGCGAGCAATCGGATCGGCTTGATTCAAATCATAGATTGAAACGTATAAAGCTTGAAATTCGTGCGGTTCTAAGTCTAGTAATTCATTCAAATAGTCTTTGTGGACGTAGGCCGCGGGAATTCCAAACATATCCCTATCTAAAATGAAAGCCTCAACCTGAAATTCCCCAACATTCTGCTGACCTGAAACAGTATCCAGTCTAACTAAGATGGTTTCCCCAGGTTCGACGCCAAGCCGATTTCCTATTTTTTCAGTTAGAATAATCCCATTGCGCTGTCCATACATTTTCTCAAGGGAGCCATCAACCACTACCAAGTTTTCGAGTAACTTTGGTTCAGCGGTGAAATCAATCCCATTTAACGCATCCATAGTTTGTTTTGACCCAAAGATTAGATTTGCAGTTGCCTCACTACGTTTGGTATACGAGCTTATTAAATGTCCGTGCTCTTCTAGTAAGACATCAAGCCTTTCATCCGGTTTTATTCGTGACATCATTTTGCCACCTTCGGGATATTCGTTCCCGGTTATAATCACATGACCGCCTATTATATCACCGAAGTTATCCCGGATGTTGGCCACAAATCCACCTGTAAAAGCATTAATCAGAGTAATAACCATCATGCCGAAGGCAATTGCACCGGCCAGCAAAAAGGTTCGCTTTTTTTGTCTAAAAATGTTTCGAGCAGCTATTTTTAAGGTCATTAACATTTTTAATCACCTCGAACTTTCCATGGCCTTTAAAGGCGAAGTTTTCATCACAATAGAAGTGGGATAGGTGCTTGAAACAACCCCAACCACAAGAATTACTACAATAGAAAGAATGACGGAAGATATGGAAAGCTCCGGTTGTAACACTTTTCCACCATATATCAGCTCAAAGAAAACGTTGCTGGCTTCAAGACCAATCATCCTGAGAACACCCAAAACTATGGCTCCTCCGATTATACCTGAGATTCCTGAAATACCGGCCAAAATTAAAGTCTCTAAATAGACCATTCGTCGCACGAATTTTTTCTGTGCTCCAATGGCGCGCATGGTACCTATTTCCCCCATACGTTCAATAATGGCAATTACTAAAGTGTTCATAATAATAATGATGGCCACAACTGCGATGATCAAGACAATGATATTGAAAATCTGCTTAATGGCTTGAGAAAACTGCGCCAAAACGCCGGCACTTTGTAGCCAACCCCTAGTTTCCGCAGCTATATCGTTCTCTGCAAAAAACCGGTTAAAGTCTTCTTGAGTTTGATCCAAATACCTTTCGTCAGTTAAGCGAATTAGCAAGTATTGCCATGCACCGGTATCCTCCAAATTGGCAAGATCGCGACTTTCCGTTTCCCCCAAAATTGAATCCCAGTAACCCTCATCCACGCCAAAATCCTCCATTAATAGATCAGAGAAAAGGACATCCGTATCAGTTGTAAATAAACTGTCAAAGTCTAGTTCGCCCAAAAACTCCTGTTCTTCACTGCTTAGTTCCGCGGGTTTAACATCACCTAAAACCATGCCGCCTAGAGCCCTTGCGTTGGAGATATCTAGTAGGGAAGCCATATTTAGTTGCAAATTAGACTGCTTAAAGCTAAAGATACCGGCAACTTCCACCTCGCGAATCTTCATTCCACCGATGGGACTGATAGATGTTAAAATAATTCTATCGCCCGTCTCAATTACTTCATCTAGATGCTCTTCTATCTGATCCACAATAAATTTATTTAGAAGAACACCCCCTCGGTCCGTCGACCAAAAGTCCCCACTGTGCATCTCTATATTATCGGGAAACATCTCGAGATATTGTTCTGGGACAATTCCCATAAATAAGGAGACGCCAATTTGTTCATCGTCTTTAGATAACAAAGTTACTCCACTTACCTGCGGATTGTAACTTTCCACGTAAGGATGGGAGCGAGCAAATTCCACAATTTCTTCATATTCGGGAATTCGAGGCACCACATCTTCGGTATCCTCGAAGCCAAAGATTGTCAAGCTACCTTCATGAGAACCGGTTACCATGAAATGACCGGTAAAGTTTTTTATAAACTGTTTCTCAATACCCTTTGAAGCAGAATCCATCAAAGAATTACCTACTACAAGAACCATAATGCCAATGGCCATAATCAGGCCGATAATGATTGTTTTGGTCTTATGTTGGCGAATGTTTCGCCAAGCAATCTTAAATAGTATTCTCATACTGAACTACCTACCTTGATGTTACGTTTTGTATCTTCCACAACCAGTCCGTCTAGAAGTTGAACAACGTGATCTGCAATATCCATGATAGTGGTGTCGTGGGTTGAGAAAATAAAGGTTGTATTTAGATCGGCATTCATTTTTCTCATTAACTCCAAGATATTTTGACCTGTTTTCGAATCTAGGTTTGCGGTTGGTTCGTCTGCCAAAACTATTTCCGGTTTAGTAACTAAAGCTCTTGCAATAGCCACCCTTTGACGCTGGCCACCGGAGAGTTCGTTAGATTTGTGAATAATATGCTCTTTCAAACCTACAGCCTCTACAAGGTATTCAATCCATTCTTTAGTCTCTTTCTTATTCATTTTATTTTTCCCTAAAAGAAGCGGAAATTCAATGTTCTCATATACATTTAAAACCGGAATCAAGTTAAAAGATTGAAAAATGAAACCAAGGGTTTGATGACGCAGTTTTGTTAATGCCTTATCCTTTAATCCACCGGTTGCCGTACCATTAATAATTACTTTTCCTTCAGTTGGTTGATCAATACAACCAATCATATTCAAAATTGTAGATTTACCTGAACCAGATGGCCCTACGATAGAGGCAAAATCGCCTTTCTTAATGGAAAAACTAACACCCCTAACTGCAGGTACTTCAGTTTTTCCCAATGTATAGATCTTTTTTACATCTTCCAGTTGAACAATGGTCATGTAATCCTCTCCTTATAAATCAATCTCCAAACCTCTAACTATAATGTTATATGATTCACCTATTTTTTGACCTCTTTTGGCACATTTCCTCCACTTTTCTTTCGCTCACGAACACATTCCGTTAAAAGATATTCGATCTGACCATTAATTGAACGGAACTCATCTTCAGCCCACATCGCAAGTTCATCGTACAATTTTGGCGATAAGCGTAAAGCAATTTGTTTCTTTCGTGCGGACATATTAATACAAGCTACCACTATTTACTACGGGCTGTGCATCCCTGTTACCGCATAAAATAACTAACAGGTTAGAAACCATGGCAGCTTTACGCTCCTCATCCAGTTCAACTATTTGGTTCTTACTTAAGTTTTCCAATGCCATCTCCACCATGCTTACAGCACCTTCCACAATCATCTTCCGCGCATCGATTATGGCACTTGCTTGTTGTCTCTGAAGCATTACCGCGGCAATTTCAGGAGCATATGCTAAATAAGTTATGCGAGCCTCTAGTATTTCTAAGCCTGCGGCGTCCACTTTGGCCTGGATGTCTTCACGAATCCGTTCGGCCACTATCAGGCTTGATCCTCTTAAGCTACCTTCATCAGGTTCTCCGTCGCCTGTTGTATCGATAGCCATACCATGGGCCACATCATAAGGGTAGATGCGAACTATATTTCTTACGGCACTATCTACTTGCAAAGATAAATACTCTTTATAGTTATCCACGTTGAACACGGCTTTAGCAGTATCTGTGACCTTCCACATGACTGCAACTCCGATTTCAACAGGATTTCCCAAAACATCGTTAACTTTTTGCTTGCTATTATTTAAGGTCATGATTTTTAAAGAGATTTTCTTGCTTGGTAATTCCAAAGTTTGTGTACCAGTATTAAACTGGCTAATCTTTGGACTACTGTCCACATCGCCACTTTGACCTAAACGGGTTTTTGCCGCCGGGTTTACCGCCACGGCAAATGGATTCACAAAGTAAAAGCCATCGTCCTTTAATGTTCCAACATACTTACCGAATAATGTAAGCACTAATGCTTCTTGCGGTTTAATAACCTTGAAGCCCATAAAGGAAACTGTGCTTGCAATCACACCAAGAATCCCCATAGCTAAAAACAGACCGCCTAGTGATTCCTTCGCGTCTAATCGAACACCACCTAAAATAATTAGACCAACCGAAGCAGCAAAAGCCAATATAACAAGGAATAAACACAACATACCCGATTTACCTTGCAGAATCTTTTCGTTCATAATAACCCCTCCATATCACTGTGATATCATTATGATATCATTATAATTTGAGATAGGCAAGTATTTCCAAAAATATGCAGAAAGTCCCTCTCAAGCAAAAATCAGGTAAAGCAGAGCGGTGCACCAGGCAACTAGTACACTGTGATTATAATCTTCGGGGCTTTGGTTGTCAATAAAATAACGAGATTATTTTTGCTTATTTTTAATTTTTAAAGAAACCATATACGATGCCATCATTACCACAATCCCGCAGAAAAAGAAGAAAATGGAAAATCCCATTTCATTGCTGAGCACCTTGTTCAAAACGCCTAAAGGATCAATATAGTTTATTAATGCGGCTAGACCGAACAGAAATAGAAAAGGAATGATACTCATTATTCGAGCTTTGTTATACCCCATTTTGAAATATAGGGGAAGTTGGCCCGAAACTATTAGACTAAATATCAAGAAAGAGAGACTTGTTGACAAAAGAAAGTGCTCGATAATAAGAGGGTTCCCGCTCAGCGGAAACAGAGAGGGTATAAGCCCTACAAAGATAATTACGCTACATAATGTAACTAAGTATAAAGATAAGATAAATAAATATCTTCCTAGGACAATTGACCTTAAATTTAATGCTAAAGTCCCGTAAAGACGACCCATGTTATGTTTCTCTTCAACGGCAAAGATATTCGCAGCAACTAAAGCTATGTACCAGGAGATATTTATTAAAATCAATGTAATTGATGAACCCACAGACAAAAAAATCATTACAAAGAGAACCATAAAGCTAAAAGTTCTTAGGTGTGGTTTCATGGTCAAATAATCTAGTTTAAGCATCTTTATGGCTGTCATTGATTAGCCCCCTTTTTACTGGCGAAAAGTATAATATCATCTAAGCTTGCCGGCTCAAGAATTAGACTTTGCGTTTTGGTAATTGTACTAGTTTCAGCTAAACCTTCAAAACCTACATTTGTGACCCGGAAGCCAAGCATTTGATCTTTTAAGCAATCATCTAATTCAGTTGGCTTTCCCTTAATTAGGGAATACTTTTCGACAAGTCCATCTAAAGAACCGGTATAAAATAGTTTTCCGCGGTTGATAAAGGTTATATAGTCTGCGATGCGCTGTAGATCACTTGTAATGTGCGTTGAAAAGAGCACGCTTCTTTCTCCGTCCTTGATATAATCTTGTAAGATTTCGGAAAGCTGATCCCTGGCAACTGCATCTAGACCACTCGTTGGCTCATCTAGAATAAGTAATTTAGCATCATGAGCTAGGGCGCATGAAAGCATTAGTTTCATCTGCATTCCGCGACTGAACTTTTCAATCTTCTTATTCCGGGGTAATTCGAATCTATCGATCAAATCCGCAAAGTGCTTCTTGTTCCAGTTATCGTAAAACGGGGATAAAGCTTTTTCCACATCTTTTACTTTCCAACCATCTGCAAAAAAAGAAGTATCAAAGACTACCCCTATATCCTGCTTTATTCGCACCTCATACTCTTTATTATCTAAACCGAAAAGTTCGATCTTACCTGAATCAGCCCGAAGGATATTAAGAATTAGCTGAATTGTTGTGGTCTTACCTGCCCCGTTAGGACCGACCAGGCCCATTATGTAACCCTTTGGAAGATAAAAACTAATATTATCTAAAATAAATCCCGGGAAACTTTTGGTCACGCCTCGTACGTTTAAAATGTCAGTCATAGCCATCCACCTCCAATAATAAATCAAGTATTTGTTTAAGTTCCTCCTCAGATAAAGAGGCATGTTTAGCCGCCTTAATTGCATCTATTAAGCTTGATTCCACAGTTCTAATTAACTGCTCCTTAAATAACTCTGAGCTACTGCCTAAAACATAAAAGCCTTTTCCCGGTTGACTAACAATAAAGCCTTCTTCCTCAAGTTCGTTATAAGCCCTAGTGGTAGTTAAAACCGATATTTTTAAATCCCTAGCTAATTGGCGCAAAGAAGGTAGCATCTCCCCTTCAAGCAAATCCCCGGATAGTATTTGTTCCTTCACTTGCTCTTTAATCTGTTGATAAATTGGCGAATCGGAACCATTAGCTATAATAATATGCAAGGTACCACCCCCCACTGTATATGTTGATGCATATACAGTATAAGCGGAAGTAACTGTTATGTCAACATAAAAAAAGGTTGCCTTTGCGAGGCAACCTAGATACTAAACATTCAATTACATTTTCCACAAATAAAGGCCTAAATAATAAAGTACTAAGCTCGTAAACACCGTTAGTAGGAGAAATGCGTTGGAGTTTAAGTCGGAGAAGTTTATATCAGAGAAAATTCCTCCACCTTCCCAATCCAGTCTACGATTGAGAACCATTAGACGACTGTATCTATTACGCATGTTTTTTGTAATTCTTGCACTGGCATTTTGATAAAGGTTACTTGCTCGTGTTTCTACAAAAAGGTAGCACCTTACTACCGCCATACCTACCGCCTCAACGCTAAGCCAAGCCGGCGGCTGATAGTGGAAGAGATGAGTTTTCATACCAACAGCAAACAAGACAAATCCAGCAACCAAAGTAATTATCATATCCCTGATCGCAGAGAACTCGAAAAAATCCAGTTGGGTCAAATGACCTAAATCAAGCATCCCGCTACTAACTGTGGCCGGTGCAATAAACAAGTCAACAATCAACTGAGGCTTTGTACCGATAATGAGCATAACCACCGACAAAATGGCCATTGCAAGTCCTAAAAACAGTCCTTCACCGACATTTTCCTGAATCTCACTTTTTTGCTTTCCGAAGAAAGTTAAGCCGATTAACTTTACAAAAGAAGCGGTTGTTCCCACTCCTACCAAGGTGAAAAGGCGTTCAGCCCAGACCATTAGTACATCACCGGATTGAGCGGCTTCCAAGATTCCATGGTGTAAAAGACTTTTACTAATAAAGCCGTTAAGTCCCGGAGTTCCGGTAATTCCTAAGGCTGCAATAAACATCATTATACCTGTTAAGGGGTACTTCTTCCAAAGCCCTCCTAACTTGTAAAGATCCAACTCATTAGTTCCTAAAAAGACAATCCCCACTCCTAAAAAGAGAGCTGATTTAAACAATGCGTGATTTAACGAATGGAAGATGGCGCCGGAAACACCAAACACGCCGGCATTTTTCAATACTATGGCTACTCCGATTCCCACAATAATATAGCCCATTTGACTAACGCTATGATATGCTAATAGTCTTTTAGCATTACCCTGTAAAAGAGCCAGACAAACACCTAAAACCATAGTAATGACACCTACCACAACAACAAACGTTCCTGCCCACGGAACTAGACCGGCCTTTCCCCAGTTAATCAATTGGCCCGTTCTTATCAAACCATAAGCCCCTGATTTAATAAGAATTCCCGAAAGCAAAGCACTACCGGGTGTTGGGGCAACGGGGTGAGCCATTGGTAACCAAATATGCAGTGGCACCATTCCGGCTTTTATACCAAAGCCTACAATTAAGAGTAAAATAGCCCATCTAAAGAATGCCATATTCGTAGGCATGATTGCTCCTAAACCAATTTCTAAATCTATTCCCGCAGCTTTTAAAAGAACAATTGCGCCCACAATGAGCAAGCCCGCTGCTATACCCAAAAAGAGATAAAAATAACCCGCCCTTAAAGACTCTTGGTCTTGTCGGTGAATTACCCAGAAAAACGATGTTACCGTCATTATTTCAAAAAACACTAACATGGTTACAAAATTACATGCTAAAAAGATTCCTTGAGTAGCACCTAGCGTAACCAGGAAAAAGGCAAAGAAGCTCAAGGTGCGCTCTTCGTGCTTCATATAGGTAAACATATAGATACTAGTGGAAAACCATACCAGGGCGCTAAAAAGGCTAAAGAGGGCTGATAAAAAATCAATGCGCAGTCCCAGGTAGAAAATACCTAAAGATTCACTGCTCCAAACTAAGGTTCCTCCGTTTCGCACTGCCGCAAAGTTAATTATGCTAGCAAGAAGGGTCACCGCAGATACACCAATGCCCATCCAAGCTTGCTCTTTTACTGTCTTGGTACGTGCTAGCAAAATTGCTCCTAAAAAAGGGACTAAAATCAAAATCAAACTCAAACTCCAATACACGGTGTCACCTCCTACAAACTAAAGAACTGGCCAATAACGCCATTTACTAAAGGTAAAGTCAAGCCCGGCAATAATCCAAAGACCAAGGCTAAGACAGTTAATATTAAAGTTGGAACTAACATCAATACAAAGCTACTGCCCTTTGTAACTTCATTGATCTCGGCCTTTCCCGTAAATGCAGAAATCGTAATAGGTATAAAATAAAACGCATTTAATAGTCCGCTAACAAGCAATATCGCTAAAATGGGCCATGAACCTGTATTTAAACTGCCTTGGAGTAAATAATACTTACTCCAAAACCCGCTTAAGGGAAGCATTCCGATCATACCCAAACTTACTAGGCCAAAACTACCTAAGGTTAAGGGCAACAGTTTGCCCACTCCCCCCAATTCACTAACTTTCACATAACTTGTCTCCTCTGCCACAATTCCCGCGGCAAAGAAAAGTACAATTTTTAAGGTGGAATGGAAAATCATGTGTAAAATAGCCCCGGCCAAGCCCAGCGGATGAAGCATAAAGGCGCCTAATAGAATATAGGCCAACTGACTAATAGTTGAATACGCCAAACGCTTTTTTAACACATCTTGTTTTATGGCTATTAAAGAACCCATTAAAATTGTAATGCTTACAATCACAAGTAAGATCCAACGTACGTTTAATTCCAAAAGTAAGCTCGGTCCAAAGACAGAATATACTGTTCTCAAAATGCCAAACACACCTGCATTAACAACGGCCACAGCATGAAGTAAAGCACTGACCGGAGTTGGAGCAACCATGGCGGAAGGCAGCCAACCATGCAAGGGCATAACCGCGGCTTTTACCCCAAATCCAAGAATAAACAAGAAAAAGATCGTGGCAACCTGCCCAGATGAAGCCACTCCAAACAAGGTGGGAAGTGCCCCAAAATCCAGCGTACCTCCGGTTACCCTCCACAACATTACTAAAGCAGCCAAAATAAAGCTGGCTCCGACTAAACTATACTTAATATATTTAGTTCCCGATTCTAAGGCTTCTTTAGTCCCTTGATGAACCACCAAGGGGTAGGTAGCAAAGGTTAATAACTCATAAAAAAGATACATAGTAAACAAGTTACCTGAAAATGCAATGCCTAAGGTGATGCCTGCCGAGAGAAGAAAGAAGGAAAAGAACTTTCTCTGCCTACGATCCTTGCTCATATAACCAAAAGAATAGATGGCCGCAAAAACCCAAAGTGTAGAAGCGATCAACCCGTAGGTCATACCTAGAGGATCCAGCAATAGTCTCCATTTCAAAGAAGCAAGAGGCACTTCTATCACGGGGTAATTTCCCGTACTTAAGATATACACCAGTAAACCCCAAACAATAGCAGCACTAATTACAAGGGTTGTTGTGACAACCAGATTGCGTTCTTTTTTCGATTCTTCCGGGATAATAGCAATCCAAAGAGCCCCTAGTGTACTAATTAATATTGCAGTCAAAATCAAAACTAGAATCATAACAAGACCTCCATACCTAGGAGACTTTCAGCAGCCTGCCGTGCTAACTCCAAAAATATACCGGGGAACATACCCACAAATATAATCACTACAGCTAAGAATAACATGGCAACCTTTTGAACATACGGTGCTTCCGGTTCTCTAATTTGCTCTTCTTCGGATTTTTGGAAAAATGCCACTCGCAATACGGGTAAGAGATAGGCAGCTGCCAAGAGACTACCGCCAATTAAAACCAAAACGGCTAAGTAATTACCCTTTTCTAAGCTACCTAAAAGCAGTTGCCATTTGCTTACAAAGCCCGAAAATAGTGGGATACCGATCATTGACAATGTACCTACAGCAAAAACCCCAAAGGTTATGGGCATCTCAAAACCTAGTCCTGATAAATGACTTATTCTTGTCTTACCGGTTCTTTTTACAATAGTCCCTGCAGCCAAGAACAGTAGTGCCTTGGTTATTCCATGACTTAAAATGTGCAACAGGCCACCGGCTAGTCCCTGAATGGTGCCTAGTCCGATACCTAAAAAGATATAGCCTATCTGCGAAACAGTGGAAAACGCCAAGCGTCTTTTCAATTCATCTTGAGACAAGGCAAATAAAGCCCCGGCAATGATGGCAATCATACCTAACAATAAAAGAATATTTGTAATGGGCAAAGCAAAAATAATTTTTGCACCCACTGCCAAATAAAACACCTTTAATAGGGCAACAATGTAGCCTTTTACCGCCAAAGAAGAAAGCACGGCACTAGCCGGAGTAATGGCGGTTGAGTGAGCATCAGGAAGCCATACATGTAGCGGGAAAAGTGCAGATTTGACACCAAAACCCACCGTAAAGAAACTCATGGCCATCCAAAGAGCAGTAGGATAATTATGCCAAGTAGTTGATAATTCCATATTAATAAAATTAAGGTTGAGGTTACCTGTTAGCATATACAAGAAACCAATACCCAAGAGAACAAACCCAGAGCCAATTGTGGCTAACATTAAATATTTAAACGTTGCCTCAACCGATGCAGCATCATTACGGGCGCTTACAATGGCGCAACTGGCAATTGTAGCAACCTCGACAAAAACAAAGATATTAAACATATCTCCCGTTACAGCTAGCCCACTTGCCGCAGCTGTTAAAAGCAAGAATAGCGTTAAAAACCAAATAGCCCTTTGACGACTGCCGACTTCTTCAACCAAATCAGCTGAAGCATAAAGCAATATTGGTATAGTGACTAGACCTATTGTAAGAAGAAAGATCCCCGAAAGTGCATTAATCGTCAGCTCAATACCCCATGGTGCAGGCCACCCACCAACGATATAATTAAAAGCCCCGGTGGCTAACACTTTGTATGCTAAAACCACACCACCCGTAAAAGTAAGAGCTAAGACGAAGACCGCGAAAAACTCGACCAAACGAAATTTCCGGACCCTAGTCAAAATCGGTAATAGATAAGCACTGGAAAGAAGTGTTACTATGAGTAAAACCGGTAGGTTATCCTTTACTGCTGCTGCCACTTGCCCTCACCTCGTTTCTAATGCGGTTGATCTCCCTTGAGTCCACAGTTCCGTATAATTTGTATAATCTCATAATTAAAGCTAGAGATAATGCAGTAACACTAACACTAACAACGATACCGGTTAGCATTAGAGCTTGTGGCAATGGATTTACATAAACCAAATTTGGATCACTCATATCCTGAATGGGAGCAACCCCACCGCGAATATTACCGGCAGCCACAAAAAATAAATAAGTGCTACCTTCCATAATATTGATTCCAATTACCTTCTTTAGAAGATTAGAATGTGTTAGGACAGTAAAGGTGCCGATCCCAAATAAAATTGCGGCAAAAACATAGGGATAATTCTGCAATAAACGTTGTAAGAATTCGCCCATCCTAATCCTCCTCTTCCATTAAGGATGTGAACAATGTCACCATGGTACTTGCTACTTTAAGTCCCACACCTAAAGTAATCAGCAAGATCAAACCGCCGGAATATAGTTTTCCGGGAACACCCAAGGAAATACCGCTACCTTTATTCATCAAAAACGAAGTACCGCGCAAAATGCCCACTAGACCCATGGCACCATACCAAAGGGCACCAAAGGATTCAATTAAAGTGGTCATGCGCTCCGTAATTTTTTCTTCACTGCGTTCAATACCGAAAACCAAACTGAAGGCGATTAAACCCAAGCCGGTCACGATTCCACCGGAGAAACTTCCACCCGGAGACAGGTGACCGTGGAAAATGACATACAAACCAAACATTTGCACAAAAGGTAGCAAGAGAGCCACCATACGTTTAAGAACAAAGTCCGTCAAAATTGGTCACCCTTTCTAATCTTTTCCTTTTTTCAAGACCAAAAACACCGCGATAATCGAGGTGAATAAAACCGTTGTTTCTATTAAAGTATCATAGGCACGGTAGTCAATTACAATTGATGCCACCATATTTAGGGCACCAGTATCACTTAAGGCCCCCGAAATATAACGCTCGGCCACATAGTTCTGCACTGGTGTGTTGGCACAGCCATAAATGGGAAGTTCAGCAATGGCAAGGAGCATAACTATCGATAAGCCCACTAGCAAGACTATGGCTACTTTTTTTGACATAGTTATTTCTCCTCCCGTCCGGTGCGACTTATAACGGCAATCATCAAGGTGGTCATACCGATTCCTGCCGCCGCCTCTGTAATTGCCAAATCGGGTGCGCTCATAAGAAGCCAGATCAAAGCCATAGTTACACTATAAGCACCAAGTAAAATAGCGGCATATAAAAGATCACGAACATACGACACTGCAATAGCAATAACAATTAAAAATGTTAAAAATGCAATGTTGAGTAAATCAATTATTTCAGGGCTCATGAATTCTCACCTTCCTGCTCTTCCGTGAGGGAATGCCTTCTACGCACAACTACCCAGTTTCCGCGCAGCAAAGCCACCTTACCCACATAGTGAGACGTGGTGGGATTAATAACCCAAACAACACCTAAAACCATGAGTAATTTAAACCTATTAACCCAGTCCGGAACAAGAATTAGCAAAGCTATAATAATTAAAGCAAAACCAAGGGTATCACCGAGAGAAGCCGCGTGGAGCCTACTATACGCATCGGGAAAACGCAATAACCCCAAGGTGGTTAAAGCAAAGAAAAACACGCCGCCAAATAAAAGAATATAAACTAGCACCCTATTCCCCCTCCCCTTCGATGAAACGCACCAATGTATCGGGTCTATCTTCCAAAACTTTCGTAAGCTCATCGGCGTTTGCCGGTAATAAAGAGCGAAGTAAAGCCAGTAGACCTACAAATCCGCAAAGAGCCAAGACAAGGGCCACATCGATAAAACTCATATTTCCGTTTGCATGGGCTAAGACCAAAATCACAGCCATACCCTTTGTACTAATAGCCGATGAAGCGACTATACGATCTACTGCAGTGGGACCCATAATAGCGCGCACAAAATCAAATAAGGCCAAAAACATAATTAAAATGATAATAATAGAGTCAATACTCAACTGGCCCTACCCCCTTCTAAGCGCTTAATCTGCTTAACCAAGCGTCCATCTGCCAAACCTTCACGCATATCTTTAGTTAACCCGTGCACCATAAAAACCCCGGTATCCGGGTTCACATCTATTGTGAGAGTTCCGGGAGTAATTGTAATAACGTTAGCTAATAAAACCCTTCCCCAAGAAGTCTCCAATTCGGGTTTAAACGATACAAAACCCGAATCTAGTTTATCACTGCTTGATAGAACACTCCTTGCAACAGAAATATTGGCTAAAATAATCTCCCAAATCAATGTCATGCTAAACAATAGCAGACCGGGTAGATCCCTAGTTAAAGATTTACTAGGCAATAGATGGGAAAGGTCGCGCCAAAACCAAGTAAGAAGCAACGATAATAAGACACCTGTAATAATATGTTGGGCATCATATTCTGAAGATAATAATAACCAAAATAATAAAAGGGCAATAAATAAGACAATTTGGCGTTTACGCACCATGTTCACCTCTTTGTAATACTTTCAAGCTCCATTATTCACTATACAGATTTGTGAAAGATTAATCAAAATAGTTCAATACTCGTTTATGCCACTTTAGCTCATGTATGCATCCGTTTCCTGGTATTTCCTTGCAAATGCGCCCCTTAACACCGAAAACTTGTCTAGAAAGGCTATTCGAAGGTTTTTCGATCCTTTTACCCCATAATTTGTTAAAAAGAAGAGGAGTGTTTTATTCGGAAAACACTCCTCTTTTCGTAATATAGTGGCTTTCTAATTTATAATACCTTTGAAATATTGTCTATCACTTCTTCTTGGCTTAATAAAATCTCTTTAACTTTCCCCCTACCCGAAGGAAGTATGAAAGAAATTTGATAATCAATATTTTTCTTATCTTTTAACATACTTGCAGGCAATTTGAACCATATCTTTCCCGATAGCTCCAAGGGGAACTGTGGTCTTTGTAGTAAGGTCACTATCTCCTGTAAGTATCCTTCGTCTATAAATCCAAGCTTTCTCGCAAGCATGGCTTCGTAATACATGCCAATCAATACAGCTTCGCCGTGGGTATACTTCCCGTATTCTGTTGAAATCTCTAAAGCATGCCCTATCGTATGCCCGTGATTAAGGATTTTACGTAACCCTTTCTCTTTTTCGTCCTCGGCTACTACACTCGCCTTAATTAGGCAACATTTTTTTACTACTTCTTTGATCACATTTTCGTTTAGATTAAGAATCTGGTCAAAGTGGATGGCTAGATATTGAAAGAAATCGTAGTCATAAATTATACCATATTTGATTACTTCAGCTAAACCACTTATGAGTTCTCTCTTTGCCAAAGTATGCAAAGTATTTGTATCAATTATGACTGCTTCGGGTTGATAAAAGCTCCCTGCAGTATTTTTACCCTGGGTTAAATTAACCCCCGTTTTACCGCCAACACTACTGTCAACTTGCGCAAGTAGTGTTGTGGGAACTTGAATGAATGGTATTCCCCTCATGTAAACAGCGGCGCAAAATCCGGCAATATCACCCACCACCCCGCCACCTAGTGCAATTATTTTCGATCTTCTTGTTAGACCCAACTCTAACATTTGATCGAGAATCTTTTCCACAGTTTGAAGATTCTTCCGTTCTTCACCCGGGGTAAAACTAATGGTGTATACCTCTCTATCAGCCAAAGATTTGAG
>DUPA01000083.1 GCA_012838515.1 Natronincola sp.
AATGGCAAAACAAAAGTTTGAAAGAACTAAACCCCACGTAAACGTGGGTACGGTAGGTCACGTAGACCATGGAAAGACCACCACAACTGCGGCAATTACCATGTTGCTCGGTCGCAACAATCAAGAACACATCAAGCAATTTGATGAGATTGACAATGCTCCTGAAGAGAAAGAACGTGGAATCACCATCAATACTTCTCACGTGGAGTACGAAACTGAAAGTCGCCACTATGCACACGTAGACTGCCCCGGTCACGCGGACTATGTTAAGAACATGATTACCGGTGCGGCTCAAATGGATGGTGCTATTTTAGTGGTATCCGCTGCAGACGGTCCCATGCCTCAAACTCGTGAGCATATTCTTCTTGCTCGTCAAGTTGGTGTACCTGCTATTGTAGTATGGCTTAACAAAGCTGACATGGTTGATGATGAAGAGTTACTAGAACTTGTGGAAATGGAAGTTCGCGAACTTCTCAGCGAATACGAATTCCCAGGTGATGATATCCCTGTATTAAGCGGTAGTGCACTTAAAGTAATCGAAGAGTTACAAAATGATGCACCCGGCGAATGGTCAGAGCGTTTACAAGCTCTCATGGATGCAGTAGATGAATATATACCTACACCTGAGCGTGAAGTAGACAAACCATTCTTGATGCCTGTTGAAGACGTATTTACAATTACCGGTCGTGGTACAGTTGCAACCGGTCGTGTAGAACGTGGAATCATTAAGGTTGGCGACGAAGTCGAAATCGTTGGTTTAACTGAACAAACCAAAAAGACCGTTGCAACAGGTGTTGAAATGTTCCGTAAGCTTCTGGATCAAGCGGAAGCCGGCGATAACGTAGGTATCTTGCTCCGTGGTGTGGATCGCGAATCTATCGAACGTGGTCAAGTATTATCTAAGCCCGGTTCAATTACTCCTCACACTAAGTTCAAATGTGAAGTATACGTTTTATCTAAAGATGAAGGCGGACGTCATACTCCATTCTTCGATGGCTATCGTCCACAGTTCTACTTCAGAACCACAGACGTAACCGGCGTAATGCATCTAGACGAAGGTACAGAAATGATTATGCCAGGTGATAACACAACATTAACTGGTGAATTGATTACACCTATCGCCATGGAAGAAGGTTTACGTTTTGCAGTTCGCGAAGGCGGACGTACAGTGGGCGCAGGCGTTGTAACCAAAATTATTGAATAATAAAGTTGTTTACCAAGCCTTTGGTGTAGAATATAATTGAGCAATTAGCATTCTAACTAGAGATTAGGGAGGGGAATCCCCCTCCTTTCTTTTGCCAACGGTTATGTGGAGGTATTGACACAGGATCTAAAATGTGTTAAATTCTAAAGGTATTTTGACTGTCTGGAGGTGGCGACCGTGCGTGTCGGTATCACGTTAGAATGTGAACAATGCAAGAACCGGAATTATCGTACTAATAAGAGTAAGCAAAACAATCCGGATCGTATTGAAGTAAAGAAGTTTTGCAGTAATTGTAGAACCCATACCGTTCACAAAGAAACCCGCTAGGGTGCAAAAGGATGTGAGGAATGTGGCAACAACACCGAGTAAACCCGCCTTGTGGAACAAAGTTCGCAAATTTTTCCGCGAGGTCCGTCTTGAAATGCGCAAAGTTTCTTGGCCAAATCGGCAAGAATTGATTACTTATACAATTGTCGTAATTGTTACAGTAGTTATAGTCGCCGCTTTCACTGGCCTCGTTGATGTGATCTTTAGTGGGGCATTGAACCTATTACGTCGATTAGGGGGGTGAAGGGCCGTAATACAGGTCCCTTCTAGATGAGTGACAATCTTAATGAGAATAAACTTTGGTATGTTGTGCACACGTATTCCGGCTACGAAAACAAAGTGAAAGCAGACTTGGAAAAAAGAGTTGAATCCATGGGTATGGAAGATTTGATCTTTCAAGTTTTGGTTCCCATTGAAGAAGTAGTTGAATACAAGGATGGCAAGAGAAAAGTTACACCGCGCAAAGTATTTCCCGGTTACGTAATGGTCCAGATGATCGTCACCGATGACTCGTGGTATGTTGTTCGCAATACACCGGGCGTAACGGGGTTCGTCGGTAGTGGGGTTAAACCAATACCGTTGGAGGAACATGAAGTAGAAGTAATTTTGCGTGATATGGGAATGGTTAAGCCTAAGTCGAATTTTACTGTAGGAGAATCCGTAGCAGTAACTTCAGGCCCCTTTCAGGATTTTACAGGTTCCATTACGGAAATCAATCTAGATAAGGGTAAGCTTTGGGTTAATATTTCCATGTTCGGACGGGAAACCCCTGTGGAATTAGATTTTCATCAGGTGTCCAAACTATAAAGGTTTCTGCTTTAGTGGGAGGATGAATAATCCGCCATAACCACAATATTTTAAGGGGGTGTATGCGCCGTGGCAAAGAAGGTAAGTGCCATAATTAAACTGCAAGTTAGTGCGGGAAAGGCCAACCCGGCGCCGCCGGTGGGACCGGCTCTAGGTCAACATGGTGTTAATATTATGGAGTTTTGTAAGGCTTTTAACGAGAAAACAGCTAGCCAAACAGGGATGTTGATTCCCGTTGTTATTACCGTTTATGAAGACCGTACATTTTCGTTTATTACCAAAACTCCACCTGCATCAACTTTAATAAAGAAAGCCATAAAAGTTGATAAAGCTTCCGGTATTCCTAACCGCGATAAGGTTGGTACCATCAAACGTAGTCAGATTAAAGAGATCGCCGAATTGAAAATGCCCGATCTTAACGCTGCTAATTTGGAAAGTGCCATGCGTATGGTTGAAGGGACTGCCAGAAGTATGGGTGTAATTGTCGAGGGTTAATCAGTACACCAAAATTATATGAAATAAGTGGGAGGAATTAAATCCGCTTGCACCACGAAGGAGGAGCAACTATGGCAAAGAGAGGCAAACGGTATGAAGCTGCAGCTAAGCTCATTGATACCGAAAAACTCTATGCACCAGAAGAGGCCATTGAGTTAGTAAAGAAATCCGCATCAGCCAAGTTTGATGAGACTGTAGAGGTTGCATTTAAGTTGGGTGTAGACCCACGCCATGCGGATCAACAAGTGCGAGGCACGGTAATTTTACCACACGGTACAGGTAGAGATGTAAGAGTATTAGTTTTTGCAAAAGGTGAAAAAGCAGATGAAGCGAAGGCCGCAGGTGCTGATTTTGTAGGTGATGAGGATCTAGCCGAAAAAATCCAAGGAGGCTGGACGGATTTCGATGTGGCAATTGCCACACCTGATATGATGGGTGTTGTGGGTCGTTTAGGTAGAATTTTAGGACCTCGCGGCTTAATGCCAAATCCGAGAACCGGTACCGTCACTGCAGAAGTGGCGAAA
>DUPA01000084.1 GCA_012838515.1 Natronincola sp.
GATGAACATTGTACTAATTACTTTTACACAAGATTATGGACTTGACTATTTTTAAGTTACCATATACATGAGAAATTATCAGAATCAATTTGTACATGATGTTCTGAGACGGGATTATGCTATAAAAGCTTTAAGAAAGATTCTGGAATAGTGATAAGCTTGCATTTTCGAGGAAAAGTTCTTGGTAAATTTCATATCTTTAACGTTCTGATAATTCAGGCAACGATTCAGTCCTACATTCTCTCATAGAAAGCCAAGATAAGCGGGGGTGATCAAGGTATGTGCCATTATCACTCTCGTTTTTACATGGGTCGATAGATAGATTATCACTCGTTCATTTTTATAAAATAACAAAGGTGTTTTAGTAAGCAGGCACTTAGAAGCAATCCCTATACGTTGAAGGTATTGGAGTATTGAGATTGTCAGTAAAGACGATATCCTCTTTCAAAGTATCACGTGGCAAGAACTTATCCATAATTTATCCCAACAAGGAAAAGAACAGCCCGAAAAGTACCTTAGCTATCTAATGGAAAGGTACGGCTAGACTTATGGCAAGGAGTTTGTGAATAAAAGGGGCTTAAGTTAAGGAAGAGATCTTGTAAATCTTCTTCGTTATGATTCGTGAATAGGTATTCCAACAGTTCTTCTTGCCTGGCATGTCCTAAAGTGATGCGATAATGGGCAAGGATCTTAATTAAGCGTCTATAAGCGGAAACATCACGACTAAAGGCGTACATGGGCACAATTCGCCGGATGGCTACCGTTTCCTCCGCGGGAGTAATTACCCAGAAAGGCACTAACTCCGATACTTGTTCTGCTTTTTCTTTGCGGAGAGCGTGATCAAACATTTCAGTCCAAATATCTTCGCTGAAAGTAATATGCCCATAGCGTCTCGCAATATTTTCCCTAATCGCCAAGCATTTATATCTATTGATCCTTCCCTCCCGTTGTTCTAAATCAATGGGATTGGAAGGAAGATTCCAGTGAACAACTTTTCTGCAGTAAAAGTGAAAGTCCAAACCTTCCTGACCGATGGAAGTGGTCGCCAGAACAAAGGGTCTAAAGGGAGAGTTAAAAGAATTACGTACCGCTTTCCTTCTGTTTTCTCCCTTGTTAACGCCGCCTTCGCTCTTGGTGAAGGCAACGGCGAAATGGGTACGGATATTCACCGGTTTTCCCTTTTTATCCTGAACTCTGTTTTTAAAATTATTGAAAGTATCAACCCCATAACTCGCGGTATAAACATTCATGGATTCTAATATAAATTGGTGTAGCTGTTCTATTCTGTTTTCTGCCCTGGCAAGACCGGGAGATTGGAGAATAAGATGGGCATATTCGTCAAAAACAGCCTGCAGATTCCCTTCTTTACCGTAGCGAAGAAGGTTTTTCCAATGGGCCCTGTCACTTGATTCACCGTAACAGACCTCTATTACCGCGGTGGATTCGGGGGTATTCATACGGTTAATGAAGATTTTCCCTAATTGGCTCGGTTTATTAATTTCATAACCGCCCCCAAGCCTGTCATAGGTGCGCATCATACAAATGGCAGGGGAGCCTAGAACCATGTCAGTGAGTACTTTGTGTAGATCCGCGGGTTTTCTGCCCAAATTCAAATCCGGATCTTGGAGTAAGTTTGTGAGCTGTTCCAAATGGGCCAAAAACCCCTTTTGTCCCCGTCCTTTTTTTCCTTCATCTTCGTTTTCAAAATCTTCGTATTCAGCCAGACTTTTACCTTGTTCAAGCCATTCTCGCACATAATTCGGTTCATCTAAAAGCATGGGTGCCAGATAGTACCATCCCTTGTCACTACCGGGACCCTCCAGATGATCAAGTTCGCTCAGTAGTTCTTTGATTTTCCCCTCTATTTCGTTCTCTAACTGTTGTAGATTCGGTCTTCGATTTAAAACATCTACAGGATCGAAACAATCGGCCAGACGCTTAGCGGGGTAGAGAAGGCAAAACAAATTCATCCCCTGCGGTTCTCCCAGCCTTAAATTAAAGTTCATCCGGGCCGCGGGGTATCGTTTTTTTGTACCGTCAGTGAAGTATCGAGCTGTCCGATCCCTTTGTTCTGTCCGACCCAGTAATTGTGTGGCGTTGAGTCTTTCCGACTCGTAAGAAAGGAGGGTGGAAAGCATCCGAGGCACCATCTCCCAAGAGGAAAAGATTAGAAACTTTGAAAATCCCTCAGTTCCCTTAAACGGTCCGGAAAGTTCGTAATAGGGAAGTGATGGGGGAACCCATAGCAGTCTTGCGGCATTTTGCCGAAAGGCTAATTCTTCTAGGTACTTAAGGCGTGCATTATTAGGCTCAAGCTTGGCAAAACGTTCGATTTGATTACGTTCCAGCCAGAGGTATTTGCTCTTAGCAAGATTAACCTGATCCGGGTTTCTTTTGAAGAAGCGTATTACATCCCGCTTGAATTTATAGCCGCTGCGCATAAAAGAAAGTAGGTATGGTGAGCTTTTAACGTAATCAACGGGGAGATTGTGTTTTACTCCCATGGCCTCCACAAGTTTTTGTCCGTCAACATAGGCCCTTATATCCGCTTCGGTGGGGGTTAGCTCAGCATTTAACGAATCGTCAATCAAATCAGCCGCACAGTTTGCCGAGATCCTTTCGGTACGAGAGATCTTTGCGAATAAAGCTTCTTCCGCCGCATTTTTAGCCTCAACAATGGCAGTATCCCCTGCTATATAGGTACGAAGCTTTACCGAGTAGTTACGCCAAATTTCCCGAAAACGGAGTTCTTCTTCTAAAGTGGCGCTTAAGAAGCCAGTAACCTTGAGAAACTCGGAGTAATGCTCGTCAGTTGACAGTTCATCGATTTCTTCTAGGGTGGAGTACATTTTGTAAGGTGTAGCAGAAAGGAGTAAAATACGGACCTGTTCGCTATTGAAAAAACGTTCGGTTAAAAGCCCTGTTTCTGTATGGGGATCAGAGTCAATTAAATAGCGAAAGCGTTGAAATTCATCCATAATGACAAAGTCAGGTTTAAGAAGATCCACACTGATTTGGGCGAAGGTCATTCTTAGTTCCCAAATTAATTGGGAATTCCTTATTAGTTTGTAGTTATTTGTTTTAATCTTTTCCAAGTGCTCAATAAGGCGGGTAAGGAGTGGAGAACCTTGTTTTTCCTCCTGTAATCTCTGGGATACTTCTTCCAGCATGAATTGGAGGTATGCCCCTTTTGTTTGTCGGTTGCAACGAAGAACTTCACTTTCGTAATAGCGTTTGGCCCAGTTGTGAAAACCTTTGTGGGCGTAGTCTGCCATGGCAACTTCCAACGCCTTTTGATACGGTTTAAGTTCAGGCAGACGTCTTAGGATAGCAAAAAGAAGGGCTCGTTCAGGGTAGGTGCCAGATCTTTGAGTTAATCTAAACGATGTTTCCGGAGTGA
>DUPA01000009.1 GCA_012838515.1 Natronincola sp.
GTAACCTTAGTAGGTACATGCATTATGCGCATAGTTTGGCTGGTAACCATCTTTGCATGGTTCCCCACACCTTTTGTACTCTTCTTATGTTATCCGGTAACGTGGGCATTAGCAGGTAGTGGTCAGGTCGGGTTATTCTTCTATGCTCGCCGAGCCATACGCAAGGAGAAAGAGCCGTTAATATCAGGAGCAGTGGGGTGATCAAGTTCGTAAAAACCATACGATTCTTGACAGGCGAATGGTTGTTAGTTACGATGTAACTAACAACTGTTCGTTTAGTGGGAGGGTGTTTATTGAGCACTTGGGAGAAGATTCTTTGCGAAGCCCTATCTCTTTTTTCTGCATATGGATATGAAGCCGTGACCATTAGGCAAATAGCTTCTGCTGTAGGCATTCGTGAAAGTTCAGTATATAATCATTTTAAAAACAAACGTGATATATTAGATAGTATTGTTGAACAAGCCTCGGCACGCTATGAACAGATTATGCAAAGACTACAGATTTCGCAACTAGACGGCTCGGTTTCGAGTCTATATGATAATATTGATGCCAATGATTTTTTAGAGCTTTGTTTATATATTTTCACTATTGGTTTCAAAGATGATTATTTAGCTAAATTTAGACGCCTCCTTACAATCGAGCAATATGCCCATCGCGAACTAGGAATATTGTTTAAAAAGATCTACATTGACGATGTTTTAGATACGCTGGTGAAAGTATTACAGAAGTTAATCAATAATGGGAAGTTCCCCCCGGGTGATGTTAAATCAATGGCGGTGCAGTTTTATGCTCCTATTTTCCTTCTGCTCTATAAATACGATGGGGAAGCCCTTTTGGGAGATGGAGCAATCCAAGATCTTAAGATGCATTTTCGCCACTGCATGGACCTTTATGGGTTTAGATATGAGTAGCCTTATATGATATAATGATTGTGTAGATTAACAAAAGGGGGTATTCCCTTGAAAAAGTGTCCCGATGAATACTTGGGTCGTTGGTTCTCTGTGCTTCATCGTTTGTCGCTGCGCCATGCAACCCAAGGTTTGAAAAAGTTTAATATTGGTAGCGGTCAGATCATGTTCTTATTAGAACTGTACTATTCAGATGGCGTTAGGCAAGAAGATTTATCAACATTTTTGAATATTGACGGAGCAAATACGACAAGGGCAATAAAAAAGTTAGAGGAAGTTGGTTATGTTGTTCGTAAGCAAGATCCCGATGATGGGCGGGCTTATCGTGTTTTCTTAACGGAGCGAGCCATGGAAGTGAAGGATGATCTCTTTGACTTAATGCGGAGTTGGGATAATGAGCTTTTATCAGCTCTCGACGAAGAAGAACAAGATATTTTCCTTAAGCTTTTGAAAAAAATCGGACACTCTTTTGCCGAACATGATCGCTGTATTTTTTGTGAATGGCGGGAGAGCTAATTTCCATAAAAACCTATTTCATGCTTGACAAATGCTCGTTACTACCTTATGATAAATTCAATTAAATAATCGTTGCTACTCTTATCAAGAGAGGTGGAGGGACTGGCCCCATGAAGCCCGGCAACCGGTGGATAATAATTCGATTAACCTACAAGGTGCCAATTCCTGCTGGAGGTTTCCAGAAAGATGAGAGAAGGGGCATTTTTTGTTTAGATGCACCTCTTCTTTCGGGAAGAGGTCTTTATTTTAAGTAGAACATGGCTGGAGGTCTAATAATGAAAAACTATTCAATAGAAACGCTTTGTGTTCAAGCCGGTTACGAACCCAAAAGTGGTGAACCAAGAATCACACCCATTCATCAATCTACAACTTTTCAATACAACGACGCGGAAGAAGTGGCCGAACTTTTTGATCTTGCACGAGAAGGCCATATGTATAGTCGCATATCTAACCCCACTTTAGAAGTTTTGGAAAGAAAAATTACGGCACTTGAAGGTGGAGTCGGAGCCTTAACCACCTCTTCAGGTCAGGCAGCTAGTTTACTGGCTATCTTAACAATTTGTAAAAACGGAGAACACTTTGTAGCTGATAAAAATCTTTATGGCGGCACTTTTACCATGTTTACTTCGACATTAAAGCAAATGGGTATAGAAGTAACTTTAGCAGACTTTTCAGCGGATATAAGCGAAATAGAAAAAGCCATTAGGCCAAATACAAAATTGCTTTTTGGTGAAAGCATAGGTAATCCCACTTTAAAAGTGATGGATATAGAAAAAATAGCTGATTTAGCTCATAAACACGGTATTCCTTTAATAGTTGATAATACTTTCCCCACACCTTACCTTTGCAGACCTTTTGATTTTGGAGCTGATATAGTAATTCACTCCACTACCAAGTACCTAGATGGTCATGCCACAAGCGTGGGAGGAATAATAGTAGATAGCGGAAAGTTTGATTGGACTAACGGTAAATTTCCGTGTTTAACCGAGCCGGATCCGAATTACCATGGGCTTAGTTATACAAAGACCTTTGGAGATGCCGCCTATATTACTAGGGCAAGATTTGTATTTCTGAGGGATTTGGGAACGACCATGAGCCCTTTCAATGCATTTTTGACGAATTTAGGTGCCGAAACATTAGCTGTTAGGATGGAGAGACATTCTGAAAATGCTTTGAAAATAGCGCAGTGGCTAGAGCAAAATTCTAACGTGGAGTGGGTAAGTTACCCAAGACTAAAATCAAGTCCCGACTATGCTCTGAGTGAAAAATATTTAAGTAATGGTGCAGGTGGAGTCATCACCTTTGGGATTAAAGGTGGAATTGAAGAAGGCAAAAAGTTTATTAATGCCCTTGAATTAGCCAGTCTAGTTGTCCATGTGGGTGATATCAGAACCCATGTGCTTCACCCCGCAAGTGCTACCCACAGGCAGTTGCCTGAAGAAGCAAAAACCGAAGGTGGAATCACGGATAATATGATTCGTCTCTCGGTGGGGATTGAAAAAGCAGAGGAAATTTATGAAGACTTGGCTAGGGCACTGGAAAGGAGCCAACAAGATGCCCTTAATAGTTGAAGAACATTTACCCGCGAAGAAAATCTTACAAGAGGAAAATGTTTTTATCATGGGCAAAGAGCGGGCCTCTACTCAAGATATTAGGCCTATTAAGCTGGCGATAGTTAATCTTATGCCCAATAAAGAAGAAACTGAGATCCAACTATTTCGAGTTCTTTCCAATACTCCTTTACAGATTAATATTGATCTGGTTAGAACGGAAAGTTATAAATCGAAGCATACTGAAGAAAAATATCTTGAAAAATTTTATAAAGACTTTTCCCAAATAAAAAACGATAAATATGATGGAATGATCATCACCGGAGCACCGGTTGAAAAACTTGAATTTGAAGAAGTTTTGTATTGGAAAGAGTTGGAGGAGATCTTTGAGTTTGCCCGTACGAACGTGTACTCAACAATGTTCATTTGTTGGGCTGCCCAAGCAGGCTTATATTATTATTATGATATTCCTAAATATACCCTAAATGAAAAGATATTCGGAGTATTTGAGTACGAACTCATGGGAAATAGCCCGTTAACCAAGGGTTTTGATGATGTCTATTATTTCCCCCAATCAAGATACTCACATACGCGAGAAGAGGATGTAAGGGAGATCAAGGATCTACAAATCATTAGCACACATCCGGACAGCGGACCTAATATTATCGCAAGTTCAGATCATCGCTTTGTTTTTGTCACAGGTCACGGAGAATATAGTCGTGATACCCTTTATAAAGAATACATCAGGGATCTGAATATAGGCCTAAATCCAAATAAGCCCCAAAACTACTTTAGAAATGATAATGAAGAAGACGGAATTGTCATGAGGTGGAGATCATATGGCAACCTTCTCTTCACCAATTGGCTTAACTACTGTGTTTATCAAGAAACACCTTACGATCTTGGCAAACTGGAAGGTAAGAAGACGATCAAATTCGGCGGAAGTTCGCTAAGTGACAGCAAACAGTTCAAAAAGGTAAGAGAGATCATTTTAAGCGATGAAAATCGCAATTTAATTGTTGTTTCCGCTCCGGGAAAACGCTTTGACGGCGATGAAAAGGTAACGGATCTCTTAATTTCTTTTCATGAAGCCAATGACGGACAAAAAGATGAGTTACTAAAGAACATCAAGGAACGCTATTATACTATTGTGGACGATTTGGATCTTAAAAAAGATATTTTAGACAAAATGGAAAAAGTGTTTACTGAAATGGAAAAACCTCTACAGCTGGATTATCTATTAAGTAGGGGTGAGTACTTGTCGGCTTTAATTATGGCAGAATATCTAGATTTTGAATTTTTAGATGCCAAGGATATAATTTTCTTCGATCAAAAAGGAAAAATTGACTACAAGAGGTCAACTGAGAAAATTAAAGAGCAAATTGTTGATGGCAAGAAGTTTGTAATTCCCGGATTTTACGGTTGCGACCATGAAGGAAACATTAAGTGTTTTGATCGCGGTGGCTCCGATATTACAGGTTCAATTGTTGCCAGTGCCATGAGGGCCCAAGTCTACGAAAACTGGACAGATGTGGACGGAGTTATGAGTGAAGATCCCCGTGAAAACCCTGAGGCAAAACCCATCGATGAGTTGAGCTACGGTGATTTTTTAAAGATTAGTCTAAGCGGCGATCAAATTTATCATTTGGATGCCATAGATCCGGTTATGCAGTGTAATATACCAATCAATATTAGAAACACAAATAATCCATCCTTCGGCGGTACAATTATCACTAATTTAGACGATAAAAAGAAAAGCAAAAAGTAATTGACCGGTCATAAAGTTCTTGATAAACGGAAATGGGGAATGGAAATGAAAAATCTTTTAAGAAACGCAAGGAGCTTAACTTTGCTCGGATTAATGCTGGGCATTACAATTATTTTAGATCTTACGCCTTTAGGGGCCGTTCCGGTAGGGTCAATCAGCGCAACAATTACACACATTCCCACAGTAATAACGGGAATTGTTTTAGGACCTGTTGCGGGACTAATAATGGGCACGCTTTTAGGGCTTGTTAGTTTGTTGCACGCTCTTACTCGTCCTGCAACTGTACTCGATCCACTATTTATAAATCCGTTGGTTTCAGTATTGCCTCGTATGTTTATTGGGGTTGTGGCTTTTTATGTTTATAATGCGTTAAGCACCGTTTTAAGAAAGCTAAAGACCGGTGAAAGTGTTAGCCTGTTGCTAGGGGGCATAAGCGGAAGCTTAACAAATACTGTCTTAGTGTTTTTAATGCTATACCTGGTCTATGCCCAAAAAATAGTAGAGGAACTTGGAGCCCCTTTTAAGGTTATTCTTTTGAGTGTGCTTACAACTAATGCTATTGCAGAGGGGATAATTACGGGTCTAGTTGTCATACCCGTCGTTTTAGCGTTTTTTAAAACCGGCAATTTTAAAGAAAGTTCGGGAAAGGTTGTTTAAAATGGGCAAAACTGTGGGCATTGATATTGGCGGTACTACCACAAAAATAGTGGGAATTGATGGGGGAAAGCTATTTAGCCCTTTGTTAGTGAAGGCCACTGATCCTGTTTCGTCAATTTATGGTGCTTTCGGAAAATTTCTCACTGAAAATAAATTGCAGCTATCTAACATAGATCGCATCATGGTGACCGGGGTGGGATCCACTTTTATTAATGAAAGAATTTTTTCCATTCCCACATATAAAGTTGATGAATTTGTTGCTATCGGTCTTGGAGGATTATTCTTAAGTGATTTGGAAAGGGCAGTAATCGTTAGTATGGGAACGGGTACTGCATACGTCATGGCTGATGGTGAGGAAGCATATCACATGGGTGGCACCGGTGTTGGCGGTGGAACACTTGTAGGATTGGCTAATCGCATGCTTAATATCCGTAATTTCAATGATATAATTGAAATGGCCAAGGATGGCGATCTTACTCATATTGATCTTACAATTGCAGATATAACACGGGATGGCCCAGCGGGACTAACCAAAGAAACTACCGCATCTAATTTTGGAAAGATGCTAGATTTGGCTACAAACGCAGATGTGGCACTGGGTATTATTAATCTTGTTTTTCAAACCATTGGCATGATGGCCGTTTTTGCTTCTAGAAATGAACAGGCTAAGGATGTGGTTTTAACGGGTAATTTAGCAACTGTTCCCCAAACTTCACAAATCTTTCAAGGGTTAACTGACCTTTTCGGAATCAACTTTCACATACCTGATCATGCGGAGTATGCCACTGCAACAGGTGCATCATTAATTAGCCCCGGTCATAGAGCTAAAAAAGTTGGATAAGGTATGTTAATGTTAGTTAATTGGAATGATTTTACGAATAACAGTAAACATCCTTGACAGTGTTAATTTTTTCTGCTTTAATAGAAACTAATTACAAGAATAAAGACTATGAAGAGAAGAAGTACATTTGTAGTATTTTCAATAGCGAGCCGGGGATGGTGTGAGCCCGGTGAAAATCTCTCATGGAAAGAACACCTCGGAGTCGCTACCTGATAAAGGGTATGCCGGTTTCCACCGTTATTTGGACTAGAGATAACTCTTGCTTAGGGTTTAAATTTGGGTGGCACCACGGATCTCGTCCCATTGGGGAGGAGATTTTTTTATAAGCAAAGTTAACTAGGGTGGCAACGCGTTTATTACGCCCCTAGCCTTTACGGCGAGGGGTATTTTTATTTTAAGGAGAGAAAGTAATTGGAGAGAATTTTAGTTAGGGATTTAAGTAAATATGTTGGACAAGAAGTGAAAATGCAAGGCTGGGCCTTTAGAATCAGAAGACTGAGTAATGTGAATTTCATTTTACTTAGGGATCGCACCGGTCAAATTCAAATTTCATTAAGCCCTGAGCTTTTAGAAGACATCCATCTTACAACGGAAAGTATTATTGAGCTTCATGGTGTTGTTGCAACCGAACCGAGGGCTCCGGGTGGGTTTGAGGTTGCCGCCAGTGGAATTGAGATTATTAACCCGGCTGATAATTTACCTATTAATATCAATGTACCCAAGCTCAATGTGGCCTTAGATACTGCCTTAGATCATCGCGTATTGAGTCTGCGACACGGCAAAATTAATCCTATTTTTAAGAATCAAAGTGCGTTGGTTCATGGTTTTCAAGAATTTCTGAATGGACAAGATTTTACTCAAGTATTCACGCCCAAAATCGTCAGTGGTGGGACAGAAGGCGGTACGGAGCTTTTTGCTGTGGAATACTTCGAAGAAAAAGCATACCTCGCGCAGAGCCCTCAGTTTTATAAACAGATGATGGTAGGTGCAGGTTATGAGCGGGTGTATGAAGTGGGACATGTTTATAGAGCTGAGAAACACGATACTTCCCGGCATTTAAATGAATATGTAAGTTTAGATTTAGAGATGGGCTTTATTGAAAATGAACATGAGGTCATGGATTTACAAAATAGGCTTTTATCTCATATGTTTGAATATGTCAATGAAAAATGCTCAAAAGAATTGGCTCTACTTGGCGTTACTTTACCTGAAGTGCCTGATATTCCAAGAATTCCTCTTCTTGAAGCAATTGAACTTTTAGAGAAAGAATATGGTAAGAAACATTACCAACCTGACTTAGATCCTGAAGGTGAAAGGCTTTTAAGTAAGTACTTTTTAGAAAAGCAAGGTAGCGAATTCGTTTTCGTTATCGATTACCCCATGTCAAAAAGACCAATGTATACTATGCCCAAGGGAGAAGACTTAACCGGTAGTTTTGATCTATTGTTTAGAGGGTTAGAAATAACCACCGGCGGTCAGCGAATTCACACCTATGATCTCTTGGCTGAAAACATGCGCAAGAAAGGTCTAAATCCGGAAGACTTTATTTCTTATCTTGATAACTTTGCCCATGGTATGCCTCCCCATGGTGGACTGGCCATTGGTTTGGAACGTTTAACTGCACAAATTCTCGGATTGAGTAATGTGCGAGAAGCATGTCTCTTCCCACGGGATAGAAATAGATTAACACCTTAATTGAATAAATTTTGGAGGTAGACTAAATGAAAACGATTGGTTTGATTGGTTATGGTAGTATGGGCAGTATGCTTATTAATGGTTTTTTAAAAACCGGAGTTATTAAACCGGAACAGACCATTGTTTCTACCAGAACCAAGTCAAAGATAGAGAGTTTACATGTAAATTGGCCGAAGTTGAAAATCGCCGATGATAATAGAGTTGTAGTGCGTGAAAGTGATGTTATCTTTATCTGTGTAAAACCGAATGATTTTAAACCGGTTTTAGAAGAGATTAAAGATGAGATGACCGCTGATAAACATATTGTATCCAGTGTTGGCGTAGTAACCATCGCTAGTATGGAAAAGTTTGTCGAGGCGCAGATTTCCAGGTTGATGCCGAGTCTTACATCGGAAGTGAATGCGGGGATCTCATTAATTAGCCACGGTGATCAGGTAACCGAAGATAACAAGGACTTTGTAAATAAGCTACTTAGTGAAATTAGCCATGTTAAAATGATCGATGAGGCAGAATTTGAACTTGCCACTGAAATAACATCTTGCGGTCCCGGCTTTATTGCCAGTTTATTTGAGGAGATGACCAAGTCTGCCCTTAGGGCTAATTCAAGGTTTACTGATGAAGAGATTGAATTCATGGTGTATGAGACCATAATTGGAACAGTTAAATACTTTGAGGAAAAGCGTCAATCTTTTTCCGATACAGTAGATCGAGTTGCAACAAAGGGTGGCTTTACGGCTTATGGTGTTGAGGTTTTAAGGGATAAAATGCCTGATGTTTTTGATAAAATGTTTGAAAGAGCCATGTTTAGACATGGAGAGTTAATTGAAACCATAAATAAAGATTTTTAATTAGGGCGGTCATTAGACCGCTTTTTTGTTTTCGCATTTACATTCTTTTACAGGATAAGAAATATATCCGTAGAATTATTAATTAATTAAGATTTGCCCCGGGGAGGAAGGTTTGGAGGGGATTTGCAGGCAAAGCCCAAAAAGCCTATCTAGGTCAAGTCCGCAGATGGCTCCAATGGGAGAGGTAGTAGCCTTAATTGATTCGCTTACTAATTTAAAGCATAGAACAATAATGACCATGCTTTATTCTGCGGGTCTAAGAGTTGGTGAGGTTGTGCGCTTGAAATCGGAAGATATTGATAGTGATAGGATGCTTGTTCTAGTAAGATTAGGTAAAGGAAATAAAGATCGAGCTCTATTTTATCTGATTATGCTCTTGGACTATTAAGAACCTATTATAGGGCTTATCAGCAAGTGTTTGCTCGAGCTAAAGAACAAGCCGATATTCATAGGGATGCTACAGTTCATAGTTTGAGGCATTCGTTCGCCACCCATTTGCTTGAGGCGGGAACGAATCTTCGGTATATTCAGGAACTCCTCGGTCATGAGAGCCTAAAAACAACTGAAATTTACACCCATGTTAGTAGTAGGGAACTAAGTAAAATCCAGAGTCCACTTGATCGATTGGTACTAAGGTAGTTAGAGTTGATGTTTGTGAACTTCGTGGATCCCCTACTTTAAGGTGGATCTACGAAGTTCGGGAAAAAGAAGTTAGTCGCCATGTTGAGCCACGTGGCCAGCCCATCGTGGGCACGGCCAAGTTTGGAAGTAGTTCAAAGAAGACTTTTAAAAATTTATTGGTTAAGTGAAATAAACGAAATAAGGGAGTAGCAAGATGGAAAAAGAAATTACGTATATTGATTTATATGAAATTGCAAAAGCAAAATATAATCCTAGAACTATTTCCCCTTTTATTGAGGCCGGAAGTGTTTCAGCTGCAATTCTAACGGAAGACAATAATGTATATACAGGAGTTTGTATTGATACAGCTTCTACACTTGGAATGTGTGCAGAACGAAATGCAATAGCAAATATGATTACCAATGGGGAAAGTAAGATAAAAAAATTGGTTTGTTATTGTGGAGAAGAAAAAGTCGGTAGTCCTTGCGGTGCATGTAGAGAATATTTAATGCAGCTAGATAAAGATAGTGGAAATATTGAGATTTTGGCTGATCTCAAAACAATGAAAGTAATAAAGTTAAGAGATTTAATACCAGATTGGTGGGGCGATGAAAGATTTGACAATATGAAATAACGTGCAGATATAACCGTATTATATTGAGCCCAAAGCCTTTTATGTTTGTGGGCAAATTCTATTAGAAGAGGTCAATAAATGGATTTTGAAAGCACTCCTGAAGCTAGAAAAAAATTGTGCGATAAAAAGTTTGCCGATCAGCCAACCCATCCGTGGTTCGGCTGACGTGAAAGTAAACAACTGCTGTCCGGCTCAACACAGCGACTAACAACGAGTTGCAGGCTTCGTGCCGGTTTGTAATGAATCTGGGTAGTTCCGGCACTCCGACCCAAATCCGTCCGCCTAACATAAGAGCTATGTAAGCCGGACGGACTTCTTCAACTCGTGGACGTTATAGGACATGCCGTTAAGAGAATGCTCATTCAGGCTGATAAATAAGTCTATTGAGGGGATTGATAAAATGGGTTATGAAATTAAAGATGAACATTTTACAATTGACTTTTTATATGTGAAAGATGAAGGAAAAACCTTAAAAAATGTAGACATTACATTTCAAGCCAAAAACCAATATATCATGATTAATGGTGATAAAAGATTTTTTAATACTGCTTATATCAGAGAAGAAGGAATGAGCAAAGATAATTTATATCATAAAATATCCACACCTGATTTTGTTTTTTGGATTTTACCAAGCGATTACAATAGGTTTAAAGAGGTCTTAAATCATAGGCATAATATCCTTGTTGAAAACAAAAAAGCTAGGTTAAATTCAATCCATCTAAATAATGAAAAAACCGTTGAATACGATGAGATTGATGGTGATATATATAATTGTTTTATAGCTTACAAATCCGGAATGACTGAAGAAATTGGCACCTGGGAAAAATTTTATCGGATAGAAAAAGAGATAGAGAAAGAATGCTTGAAAAATGGGGGAAAATATTACAAAAATGAAGCGAAGCGTGCTAGGTTTGCCATAATATTTAGTTATACAAGTCGAGTGTATACATGTGTAAATGAGCTGCGAGAAAAAGGGTATAAGGTTACAACTTTTGAAAAGGCCTTGGAATATTTTGGTCTATCAAAAATGTGGAATTGTGATCTTATGGTAAAAAAAGAAGAGGAATATAAGAAGTTTATGAAAGAACATTATAAAAAAGTGTGAAAAGAGTTGCTAATGAATTATGCAATTCTAAAATTAGGTTTCGGCACGTCCTATAACACAGCATTGCCGCTTCGGGCCGTAGAAAGCTAAATCATGATGTTGGACAAAAAAGTCATGGCATGAAGTCAAAGCGGCCACATCGATTCGCCAAGCGCGGTCGCGCTAGGGCTCATCGACGTCGGCAATGCCAAACGTTAGGTGAAATGCCCCTAAAGTAATTTTACACTATAATAAATTACGAAAGGAGAAAACTGTTTTGTACAATAAAAATGATACATGGAAGGAATTACAACCATTATTACCTTCAAAAAATCAGATTACAGACAATATTAAGCCTTTAGAAAAGTACGAATCAATAAATGATATGGAGATTCATATAGATGAGTATGAAAAAAACGCAGAAACTACTGTTGTTGTGCTTCATGGTGTTGGCGGAAATGGAAGACTTGTTTCATTTTTTGCAGTACCATTAGTAAGAGAGGGGTATAACGTTATATGTCCCGACCTTCCAGGATATGGGTTCACTAAATACAATAAAAGATTAACATATAATGACTGGATAGAAGTTGGAAGTAAGATTGTTGAAAAAGAATTGTTAAAATCAAGAAACGTTTTTTTAATTGGTTTAAGTGCCGGGGGAATGTTAGCATATAATGTAGCCTGTAGACAACAGGAAATATCTGGATTAATAGTATCCAATCTTCTTGATAATCGTGAAGAGGAAGTTAGAATATATTCAGCTAAAAATAAGTTTCAAGCAAAATACGGAATAAAATTACTTAATTTATTACCGTCATTTCTTAAAAAATTCAAAATACCAATTAAAATGGTAACAAATATGGAAGCATTGGTAAACGATAAAGAAATTCTTAAAGTGTTGTTAAAAGATAAGTATGGTGCTGGAAGCAGTGTTGATGTAGGTTTTTTATTATCTATGATGAATAGTTCTCCTTTAAAAGAACCTGAAAATTTTGAAAAACCACCTGTTTTGATGGTACATCCAGGTAACGATCAATGGACTCCTTTACAAATTAGTGAAATATTTTTTAATAAAATAAGTTCTAAAAAAAGAAAAGTAATCTTAGAAAAAGCAGGGCATTTTCCAGTTGAAGAACCTGGATTAACACAAATGGAAGAAGCTATATTTAGGTTTATTAATGAATGTGTATCGGGGCACTTCACCTAACAGCAAGGTTTACGGTTCCGCTACGCTTCACCCAAATTTCTGAAACTAAGCCAAGTCTGGCTAAGTTTCAGAAACTTCGTAAACCTGCGGGACGTTATGTGAAATGCCGATAGGAGGTATAAAGAATAGATACAAAAGATAGATTCTTACAGTTTTGGTTTAAAGGAGTAAATGAGTATATTGAGAAAGA
>DUPA01000085.1 GCA_012838515.1 Natronincola sp.
ATGCAGAAAATGATGGACTAGTAACGGAGATTTTGCTTTTACGTGGAACTCCCAAAGTTAGGGAAGGTGATACGGTCTTAGCCGGTGATTTACTAATTTCCGGCATTTATTATGACGGGAAAGGGGTTAAACAATTCGGTGCAGCACAGGGTGTTGTTAAAGCCAGAGTTTGGTATAGGGCAGTTGGCGAAGCCTCGTTAACAAGATGGGAACCAATACAAACAGGTAATAGACATCGCCAATTTGTGTTTTCCCTAGGAACCCTAGAAATTCCTATGGGCAAAAGTTATCCACTTGAGAATCATACTCGAGAGATAAAGGAATGGACATTATCTCTAGGTCGCTCAATGGCGCCGTTGAGTTTAAAAAGAATAGACTTCCACGAAGTCCAATATTCACGGGTTAATGTTGCGCTGGAAGAGGCAAAAACAGAAGCCTACAATACTGCATGGGAAAATCTTACGAATAGGGGTCTTGAGAAAAAGGGAATTTTAATGGAGAAAATAGAAGACGATCTAATGGTTGATCAGGATGGAATCAGGGTCACGGTGAATGTAGAGGTTGAACAGGACATTAGTCGATTTTTCAGTCAATAATTTGCACTTTATCCCTATTTTGCTTATAATATAGCCATACGATTAAACAGGAGGATGGTTGATCTATTGAATCAAATATTACGCCTTCGAGATAACGAACAAGCTCAAATAGTAAGTGGAAAACAAGATGAGAACTTACGGCTTGTGGAAGATGCATTCAAAGTTAAAATTGTTCCGAGAGGTTTAGAATTAATCATAAGTGGTTCTGAAGAAGGAATTTCCAAAACCAGGCAAGTCCTAGCAAACATTGCTTCTTTGGGTAATAATTTAACGAGCCACGACGTCTATTATGCTATCAAATTAAGTAAAAACGGAGAAAACACAAACCTGCGTGAATTAAGCAACGGTGTTGTGGTAACAACTCATCGCGGTCACAAGATTCGTCCGAAGACTTCCGGTCAAGATAAATATATTGAAGCTATCAGACAAAATGATATTGTTTTCGGGATTGGTCCGGCGGGAACCGGAAAAACTTTTTTGGCCATGGCTATGGCCATCTCCAGCTTAAAGAAAAAAGAAGTTGAACGAATTATTCTAACGCGTCCAGCAGTTGAAGCCGGTGAGCATTTAGGATTTTTACCCGGTGACTTGCAGGACAAGGTTGATCCTTATTTAAGACCGCTTTATGATGCGCTTTATGATATATTAGGTCAGGAAACGTATTTTAAATATCGTGAAAAAGGAATAATCGAAGTTGCTCCTCTAGCATATATGAGGGGAAGAACTTTAGATGATAGTTTTATAGTTCTTGATGAAGCGCAAAATTGTACACCTGAGCAAATGAAAATGTTTTTAACTCGTCTAGGATTTAGATCGCAGGCTGTTGTTACAGGGGATATTACCCAAGTTGATTTGCCAAAGGGCAAGAGCTCGGGTTTAGTTAAAATTCAAAAGATTCTTAAAAACGTCGAAGGAATTGGGTTCTGCTATTTAAACGAAACCGATGTAATTCGGCATCCTTTAGTACAAAAAATCATCCAAGCCTATGAGGTTCATGAAAAATGACAATTCTAGGGGGATTATTGTGAAACGCAAAAACAAAGGTGGTTTCCGCGAGTTTCGGGATCGGGTTTTGAAGCGGACGACCTTCCGACAATGGTTAATTGCTGTGATCATTTTCGTGGGGTTGTCGGCTATTTTGTTTTTAAATGGATTGCCATCAAGTGTTACTGTTGAGGTGGGACAGGTAGCAAAGAAAGACTTAGCTGCACCTAATACTTCGGTAAACACAAAGGAAACCGAAAAACTCAAAGAAGAAGCGGCAAGGCAAATTGTTCTACAGTTAAATGAAGATCCTAGTTATCAAGTGATTAATCCCGCCATTGTTTTGCGGGCAGAAGAGAACATAACCGGGATTCTCAATTTGCTACGTGGGAGCATTGCTCAAGAGACAACTATTGAAGAAGACGATTTAGAAAGCGATAATGAAGCTTTATCTGTCTCCGAGGTTGATCGTCGCCTTATTAGAGACTTTAAAATCGAAATACCTCACGATAGTCTTGAGGCTGTTTCGCAGTTATCTTTAGGGCAGTTTGATCGCTTCGCACAGGCACTCACCGATTTGGTGTTAGAAACAATGGAAGAGAGAATAAGCCAAGACGGATTACGTGATGCCCGTGATGCGTTCGAACAGCAAATTAGTATAAGAAATTTCGATGTTGAACTAATTCAAGCGGGAACAATAATCGGTAGACAACTGATCCAGCCAAATTTGGTGTTAGATACCGAGATGGTTAACGATGCCAGGGATCAGGCAGTAGAGTCGGTGGAACCAGTATTGATTATGCAAGGTGAAATCATTGTTCGTAAAGGTGATGTTGTTAGGAGTGAACACGTAAGCCTTTTGCAGGATGTGGGCTTGATAAAAACCGGACGAGATTATGGCGTTTTGGTTGGACTTTTCTTGTTGGTTTTGATTTTGCTATTATTATTGGGAAGCTATTTGTATCAAAACCGTCGAGATGTTTTGGAAAATGTATCTTCCCTAAGTTTAGTTGGTTCTGTTCTTGTGGCCATGGTTTTTTTAGGTCGGGTTTTTAGTTTAATCGGATGGGCAGAGGCTAAATATTTAAACCCTTCGGCTTTAGCAGGTTTATTATTAACCCTTTTAATTGATTCAAAGGTAGGTAGTATTGTCTCCGTAATTTTAGCCATCTTTTTGTTGGTAATCAATGAGATGAGCTGGACTATCGGTATTTTAAGTCTACTAGGTGGTTTGGCTGCTGTTTTAAGCGTTTCTAAAGTTAGTCAAAGAGGAGATTTAATGCGCGCCGGATTTATTGTGGGGGGAGTCAATTTCTCATTGATGATTACTTTAGGACTAGTAAGTAAGGATACCAATCTAGTAATTCATAGTTATCTTGGTTTGTTGAGCGGTGTTTTAGCTTCAATTGTGGCAATTGGCATATTACCCTATTTAGAAAGCTTATTTAAGATTACCTCAGCAATCAGATTGCTAGAGTTATCTAATCCCAATCACCCATTGCTGAGAAGATTGATGTTGGAAGCGCCGGGTACCTATCACCATAGTATCTTAGTGGGTAATTTGGCAGAGGCAGCGGCAGAAGCTGTGGGAGCAGACGGTCTTTTGGCCAGAGTGGGCTCTCATTATCACGATATTGGTAAATTAAAAAGGCCATATTTTTTCGTTGAAAACCAAGTGGGCATGGATAATCCCCACGATAAGATGGCACCATCGCTTTCGACCTTAATCATTACCTCACATGTGAAAGATGGACTTGAGTTAGCAGCTGAATTTAAATTACCGCCAATTGTGACCCAATTTATTGCGCAGCATCATGGCACTGATTTGGTTCGGTTTTTCTATCATCGAGCTTCGGAATCAAGTGAAGATAACTCTGTTGAAGAACGTGATTTCCGTTACCCCGGTCCAAAAGCACAAGGAAAGGAAGTAGCGATTGTCTCTCTGGCAGACGCAACGGAGGCGGCTGTTAGATCCATATCTAAGCCCAACCCCGGAAAAATAGAGGGTTTAGTGCGAAAGATTATTAAGGATCGCTTGAATTCCGGTGAGCTTGATGAAAGTGACTTAACTTTTCAAGATATGGATAGAATCGCCAATGCGTTTGTAAAAGTAATAATGGGCATGTTCCATACTAGAGTGGAATATCCAGAAAAGATTACTAAGGAAGAAATAGAGGGGAAGCGAACGCGGAATGGAAGTTCTGATAAATAGCGAATCAAAAGATTTTAATGTTGCCAGCTTTGAAAGGCTAATTCGAGATGCAGTTGCCATAGCTGCTAAGCTAGAAAACATAGATTATGAATTCGAGGTCAGCGTTTCATTCGTAAGTAACCAGGCAATTAGAGAACTAAATCGCGATTATAGAAATCTTGATTCGCCTACCGATGTTCTATCTTTTCCCCAAGATAGTGAAGAAAACTTTACTTTCCCCGAGGGGTTTCCCAGAATGCTAGGGGATATAATTATTTCGTTTGAGAAAGCAAAAGAGCAAGCAGAGGACTACGGACACGAATTATCGAGGGAAGTAATTTACCTTACAGTCCATGGATTTTTGCATCTTCTGGGGTGCGATCATGAGACCGATGAAGAGCAAAGTAATATGCGTAAGCGGGAAAAGATTATCATGAAAGAACTGGGTTTGGGGAGAGGTTATAGTGAAGGAGAGTCGTCTTTACGCTAGTTTTAATCATGCTATTCAAGGTGTTGTCCACGTAGTGCGCGCAGAGAAGAACATGCGTATTCATTTGGCTTTAGGTTTGCTTGTGGTGATTCTCGCCACTGTCTTACGCATATCCCGTCTTGAGCTTGTGGCATTAATCTTAACTATTGGCATAATGTTTGTGGCGGAATTGATAAATACCGCCATTGAAGAGGTGGTAAATCTTATTACAACTGACTATCACCCTTTAGCTAAAATTATCAAAAATGTATCTGCCGGTGCGGTTTTAGTTGCAGCCTTAACAGCCTTGGCAGTTGGGTATTTGGTGTTTATTGACTATTTCATTAATCTTGATTCCATTGTATTTAGACAAGATATTCCTTTGCACTATTTATTGGTACTTGCTTTAGTTACGGTGGTTTTGATTATCATAGCATGGAAGGCCGGCTCCGGACACGATCATTTGCTAAGGGGTGGCATGCCTTCAGGTCATACTGCAGTGGCTTTTGTACTGGCCGTCTCTATTTGGGAAACCACTAAGGGGCTTCCCGTGGCCGCCGGTTTTGCTTTAGCCGCTTTGGTTGGACAAAGCAGGGTTGACGGTAAAATCCATAATTGGCTAGAAGTATTTACAGGGGCGTGCGTTGGTACCTTACTAACTTTGATTTTCTTTAGACTAATGTTTTAAAATTGGGGGGTTAACTATGACCGGAAAAGATTTGCTTCAAAAGGCGAAAGAAGCAAGGGAATTAGCTTATGCTCCTTATTCCAATTTTAAAGTTGGGGCGGCGTTGATTAGTGAAGATGGAAAAATATTCACAGGATGCAACATAGAAAACGCGGCATACGGACCATCGAATTGCGCTGAACGAACAGCAATTTTTAAAGCCGTGTCAGAAGGAGTGCGTTGTTTTTCTGCACTTGCCGTTATTGGGGATACAGATGGCCCCATAAGTCCGTGCGGTGTTTGCCGTCAGGTAATGGCAGAATTTTTTAAACCTGATACACCTGTTTTTTTAGGGAATTTGCATGGTGCTTGTGTGGAGACTACTCTTGAAAAGATTTTACCGGGAGCCTTTACATCTGATGATCTAAAATGAAAAGGGGAATTTCATGGACACAACATTTAAATCCGGTTTTGTTGCTGTGGTTGGTCGACCAAATGTTGGTAAATCCACTTTGTTAAATGCTCTTTTAGGACAAAAGGTGGCAATTGTGTCAAATAAACCACAGACCACTCGAAATACTATACAGTGTGTGTTGACTCGAAAAGATGCACAAATAGTATTTTTGGATACCCCCGGTCTACACAAGCCTTTGCATAAACTTGGGGAATTCATGATGAAAAGCGCTTTTAGGGCCTTAGAAGATGTGGATTTAGTGCTATGGCTTGTGGAAGCAGGTCAATGGACTATTACAGAAGAACATATTTTAGGAGAGCTATCCGATGTTAAACACCCTGTTGTTCTAGTGGTAAATAAAAGTGATCTAATAAGCTCTGTAGATAAAGACGACTTTATACAACAAGTCATGGAAAAACGAGATTTTGCCGCGGTTGTGTCAGTTTCTGCCTTAGAAGGGACAAACCTTACTGAACTAGTGGATACGATTGTAGAGAGATTCGAAGAAGGTCCCATGTACTACCCCGAAGATTGGCTTACGGATCATCCGGAACGATTTGTCATTGCTGAATTTATTCGCGAGGAACTCTTGGCGCGAACAGAAGAGGAAATACCCCATTCCATCGCTGTGGATGTGGATGAGATAAAAGAGGATTCCCGTGGAGATTTATTAAGAATCCGTGCCACCATTTATGTTGAGCGGGAAAGTCAAAAAGGGATTGTAATTGGAAAACGCGGTCACTTGCTAAAGCAAGTGGGTATAGGCGCAAGAAAACAGATAGAGGGTCTTTTAGGTATAAAAGTGTACTTAGATCTTTGGGTTAAAGTTAAAAAAGATTGGCGTAATAAGCCCGGCGCATTAAAAGAATTCGGCTACGAGTAACCCTCAAATCTATTTAGTCTTTGACGAAATTTGTTGATGGAGGTTCGATTTATGACAACACAGCTTGCTAAAAAGACAGATGAACGGAATCAACTGGCAGATTTAATAAAGGCGGCTCAAAATGGTGATACTGAAGCGCGGGAGCAGGTGTTGCATGATTATCGTCCCTTTTTTCTAAGGGTAGCATCTAGCTCGTGCCGAAGATACCTCGTTTTGGGTAGAGACGATGAAGCGAGTATAGCAATGATCGCTTTTAATGAGGCAATCGACTCGTATAGTAGCGAGGGCGGTGCTTCCTTCCTTAGTTTTGCCGAAATAGTAATCAAACGCAGAATGGTGGACTATTTTAGGCGTCAATCACGGAGAACAGATGAAATACCTTTATCAAGCTTCGAAAGCGAAGAGTATGAAGATGGTGTGATAAATAAGATAGAGGCTAAAGAAGCCCACAACGTATTGCAGATCCAGGAAGAAGCAGAAGAGAGACGTGAAGAGATTTTCCGTCTCGATCAATTGCTCAGTAGTTATGGAATCAGATTTTCTGAACTTATAAAAATTTCTCCAAAACATCAAGATGCACGGGATCGTGCTCTACAAGTTGCTAAGATTTTGGTCAACACTCCTGAGTTTTTATCACATCTGACCAATAAAAAATCCTTGCCCTTAAAAGAATTAGAAGGGCGAGTTGAAGTTAGTCGAAAAACACTTGAGCGTCAAAGGAAATACATAATAACGCTCACTTTAGTTTTAATCGGAGATTTCTACCATTTGCAGGAATACTTGAACCGACCATTGTGAGAGGGGGGACCATGGTGAGAAGTAAAGGTATAGTTGTGGAGATCGCTCAAAACAACAAAGTAATTGTCATGACTTCACAAGGTGAATTTATTAAAGTTCCCTTTAAAAAGCATGTGCATGTTGGTCAAGAAATCAACTATGTGCGTAAAAATAAGCATGTTGGTGTTTTACGGATGGGCCTTGCTGCAACTTTCTTTTTAGTTTTTTTAGGTACATGGCCTATTTTAACTAATCTCCTTGTGGCACCGGCTCTAAAAACTGCTTATGTATTGACTTTGGATTTAAAATCAAGTTTAGAACTGCAGGTTAGTGATGATCAGCGCATTGTTACTATCGAAGGTCTTAATCAAGAAGGTAAAGAATTGGCTTCGGGGTTAAATTTTGCAGGCAAGGATCTTGATTTTGTACTCAAAGAAATTGTAGAATATGCTCGTAAATCGCAGTTAGGACCTGAACAAGTTATGGTGACCATAGCTAGTCACGGGGGACAGAATATAGCAGTAAAAGAACTAAAAAATTCTGGTGATGGATTGTTTGCCGAATTGGAACAAACAGTGTTTGAGGCTTTTAAGAATAATAAATTCGCCCAAGTGCGGGTTTGGCAGGTACCTTTGTCATTGCAAACCGAGGCGAAATTTGCCGGTCTTGCTCCAAGCAGATACGTTTCTTTACGGGCACCTATTGATCGTGTTCTACCCAGCGGTGCGGAAACGAGATTAACTGTGCTGGACGTCGCGGAGCAGTCTAAAGAATATAAAACAGTGACACGCTCCACTCCTAATCTGACTCAAGCAAAGATGGCACGACCCGCTTTAACCCCCGTTCAATGGACTAGACAAAATACAAATTCTAGCCAAAGGACAGATGTAACCAATGTTAATTTTCCCATTATGACCTCTAAAGGAGATTTTGGATTGTACAGATGAAAGTAGCTGACTTTGATTTTCGATTACCCGATGAACTTATTGCCCAGACCCCTTTAGAGAAACGTGATGAATCTCGTCTTCTCGTGGTGAATAGGACTAAAGAAAACATTTGCCACGGAAGCTTTCCTGATTTAATAGGATACCTTACGCCAAAGGATGTACTTGTGATTAATGACACTAGGGTACTACCTGCAAGGCTCTTTGGTCAGAACGTTAAAACTTTAGGATTAGTAGAAATCTTACTTTTGCGTCCCTTCGATGAAGGTCAATGGGAGGTTTTAGTTAAACCCGGGAAAAGAGCAAGGGTTGGGGCTAAGATAATGTTTTCGCCACAACTGGCGTGTGAAGTATTGGAGATTACCTCCAGTGGTGGTCGCTTGGTTAATTTTCAATTCAGTGGGGATTTTGAGGAGATATTATCCACTTTAGGCGAAACTCCCCTTCCCCCTTATATTCATAAAAAAATAGAAGATCCCGAACGTTATCAGACTGTTTATTCTAATCGTTCGGGTTCAGTAGCCGCTCCCACAGCGGGGTTACATTTCACTCCTGAAATATTAGGAAAAGTCCAGGATTTAGGAGTGGCAGTAGTACCTCTAACCCTTCATGTGGGTTTAGGTACGTTTAGACCTGTACAAAGTGAACGCGTTGAGGATCATGTGATGCACGAGGAATATTACACCTTAGAAGAGCGTTCAGCCCAGATTATTAATGAACGCAAACGTGAGGGTGGTAGAGTGTTCGCAGTGGGGACTACATCCGTTCGCGTTTTAGAAAGCGTCAGCGATGATCAAGGGCAAGTTCATAGCGGTTCGGGTTGGACTAATATATTTATTTACCCGGGTTATTCTTTTAAAGTGATCGACGCTTTACTGACAAATTTTCACCTTCCAAGATCTAGTTTACTAATGCTTGTTTCTGCATTCGCCGGGACTTCTACTGTAAAGAATGCTTATGAACATGCCATTGATCAAGGTTATAGGTTTTTTAGTTTCGGAGATGCCATGTTAATTGTGTGAAGGGAGAAATTATGCCTCTAAATTTTACTCTTACTAAGGAATCCAATAATACACGGGCTCGTCTTGGACGAATAGAGACCAAACATGGAGTTATTCAGACTCCTGTTTTTATGCCTGTGGGCACCCAGGCAACTGTCAAGACACTTACCCCTCATGAGCTTGAAGAATTAGGTGCAGAAATTATCTTAGGTAACACATATCATCTTTATCTACGACCAGGTAGTAATTTGGTGGCGGAAGCGGGTGGGTTACATCAGTTTATGAATTGGAACCACCCGATTTTAACAGATAGTGGTGGCTTTCAAGTTTTTAGTCTAGGGCCTTTGCGTACAATTATCGAAGAAGGCGTAGAATTTCGCTCTCATTTAGATGGCTCAAAGCATTTTATTAGTCCCGAAAAATCCATGGAAATTCAAATGGAATTGGGAGCCGATATTATCATGGCATTTGATGAGTGTGCTCCCTACCCAGCAGATCGAGACTATGTTAAGAAGTCTAAGGATATGACAACTAGATGGGCTAAACGGTGTAAAGAGGCGCATAAACGAGAAGACCAGGCTTTGTTCGGAATTGTTCAGGGTGGTATGTTTACAGATTTACGCCGAGAAAGTGCTTTTGAGCTCATGGAACTGGATTTTTCCGGCTACGGTATTGGTGGTTTAAGTGTTGGAGAACCTAAAGACATAATGTACGAAGTTCTCGAAGATTTAATTCCGGTAATGCCTAAAGATAAACCACGTTATCTAATGGGAGTTGGCTCTCCTGATTGCTTAGTTGAAGGGGTACTAAGGGGAGTAGATATGTTTGACTGTGTTTGGCCAACTAGGTTGGGGCGACATGGAGTGGTTATTACGCGGCAAGGTAATATGACTATACGAAATTTACCCTTTGCACGCGATTTCACCCCCATCGAAGAAGATTGCAATTGTTATACCTGCCAGAATTTCTCTAGAGGTTATATCAGGCATTTGTTGAAAGTTAATGAGGTATTAGGGATACGTTTAACTACGATTCACAACGTTTCGTTCCTAACTAGGCTTATGAAAGAAATTCGTCAGGCAATTGCCGATGATACACTTTTGGAATATAGTAAAGAATTTTTATCTGTCTTCGGTGGCGAAAAATAGAGGAACCAAGACTAATTAGTAGAAAAATATGTAGAGAGTTTATTGTGATTTTAATTACGGGAGGTGAATGCATGTTTCTGCAAACGGATGTACCTGCACAGGGTGGACTAGTCGGTCTGCTATTTCCGTTTATTCTCATGGGTGTGCTTTTTTACTTTATGCTTCTGCGTCCGCAGCAAAAGCAACAAAAAGAAAGAAAGGCCATGCTTGATGCTTTGAAAAAAGGGGATAAGATCGTAACGGTTGGTGGTATTTTCGGTGAATTGGTTGCTTTTAAAGAGGATTACGTGACGCTCGAGGTTGCTGACAAAGTTCAGCTTAAGGTTTCTCGTAGTGGAATAAGTCATGTGGTCAAATAGAATTTAATTTATATAGTTAAGTTCGCGATGGCTTGTTTAATCAAATTTGGCCTTTATAATGGTTAAACCACCACTAAGGTGGTTTTCTTCTAAGTTTTTAAGGAAGGGGATTGCCATGCGGAGATCTTTTGCCGTTGGTGTAGTAATTTTACTAACATTATTAAACGTCCCGGTAGTGCAAGCCGGAACATACTATGAACATGATCATCCTAGTTATTGGTGGTATGTGGAAAAAGAACCGGCTTTTAGTGCGGTAATACCTTCCGGGGTAGACCCAAAAACAAATAAATCCGGAGGAGAACGTTATACTCAAAAATCCATTTTTGGAATGGAAATTTTGGAGATCTCTTTTAAAGATGATACCATAATTATGGAGGTTATTCATCAACCGGGCAAGGATATAGGGGTTGTCAAAGAAAGTCTTAAAGCTCGTTATAAACCGTTGGTAAAGGATGTTTCTATCATTGCAGATAGACAAATTACGACGTCCAACAGCATTATTGCTCATTTTTACGCTTATGAGGCTATGGGTGCCCACGGTAAGAAGGTCATGTTACGTTCCGTTTTTTTTCAAAAAGGAAATAGCGTAGTTTATCTAACAATGTTTTTAGATGCAGATGAGTATGATGGTGATATTCGTGAATACTGGTTGAGAGCCGTCAACGGCTTTGAATGGGACTAAAGAGGGGCTAATATTGGTATGGAAGTGGAAGTGGGCGTAGCCAAAGTGGGAAAATACGCCGTACGTGTTTGCGGTGATTCCGTTGAAGTGGTTGAGCGACCATGTGGCGGTGTTTCCGTTGTCTTGGTTGATGGTCAAGGTCATGGACGTGCAGCTAAGCGGACAAGTCATATGATTGCAACCAAGGCAGCCAATCTCATAGAAGACGGTGCTCGGGATGGAGCGGTAATGAGGGTTGTAAATGATCACCTTTATGCATTTAGGGATGGTCAAGTTTCTGCTACAGCCACAATACTTACCGCTGATTTAGATCATGACTGTTTAGTGGTTTCCCGAAATTCAAATAGTCCTGTAGTAGTTGGTTCGCGCAATAAGCCCCATTGTGTAGACTCACCTGTTGAACCCATAGGCGTTCGCCGTCTTATTAAGCCGGCAATAACCCACTATGATTTGATGGAAGGTACGACTTTAATTGGTTTTACTGATGGTGTTATTCATGCTGGTCGATACGGAGGAACACAAACTTTTGACTACAAGTGGGTTTATGCACAATTGAATAAAGATTCATCGGTCCATGATTTAACCGGTAAAATTCTTGATTACGCCATTGATCTTGACGGTGGTAAGCCTAAGGATGATATGGCCGTGGCGGTTATGCGTATTACGAGGCGTGATGATCTGTTAGGAATTAGAAGGATGTGGATTTCTTATCCTTATTAATTGAGGTGGAGAAATTGCTACAAAAACCATTAATTGTCGTGGTGGGGGTTTGTGCCTCCGGTAAAACCACATTAGCTGAAGGTTTACGACATTTAGGTTTTAATGTCCGTAGTTTTGCTCAGGAGCACTCGGTGAGCGGAAGGATGTGGCAACGTTTGAAACCTGATTTCTTAATAGTTTTAAATTGTCAATTTGATACTATACAGCAAAGAAAGAACATATCATGGGGTCCTAAGCGTTACGCGATGCAGCAAAAATTGCTGGAGAACGCTAGGGAAAATGCTGATTTAGTAGTTCAAACCGATGATATGGCACCTGAAGAACTAATTTTTTTTGTGTATGAACAATTGTGCAATTCGGATTTTGGTTTTAATGAGCTAATCGAATGAATATTTTCGCTAGACATGGTTAAGCGTGGATAGTATAATAATTTGTGTTGTATTAAAATCGTTAAAGGAGGAGTCGCATTTGAGACGCAACAGCGGCTGGAAAATAGGTATCATCTTAGCTGTACTGGTCGTAAGTGGTGTGTTTTTATACATAACACCATTTAACCTCGGTTTGGATCTCAAAGGTGGTGTGCACGTCGTTCTGGAAGCTGACGATTCATCAGTGGATGTCACCAATGAGAATATGCGAGGGGTAATTTCTATTATTGAACGACGAGTTAATGCATTAGGTGTTTCCGAGCCTATAATCCAAAGACAAGGAAACAAAAGGGTAATTATAGAATTGCCGGGGATTCACGATCAACAACAGGCCATTGATACCGTTGGAAAAACGGCGCTTTTGGAGTTTGAAGATCCCATGGGAAATGTTGTACTAGATGGATCTTATTTGAAGGTAGTACAATTAGGAAGTGATCGTTATGGCAGACCAGCAATTGATCTGGAGTTTGATCGCGAAGGTGTACAACTATTTGCTCAATTAACGACCCGTTTTCAAGGTCAGACCACGAAGATTGTTTTAGATGGTGAAGAACTTCAAACCGTGATGATTAGAGAGCCAATTTTAGAGGGTAAGGCCCAAATTACCGGAAGTTTCTCCATGGAAGAAGCTCGTCACATGGTTGTTTTGCTTCAGGAAGGTTCTTTACCTATTCCCATGACCATTCAGGAAATCCGTAATATTGGACCGACCCTTGGTCAAGATTCCATAAATCGCAGTTTTAAGGCCGGCGTTATTGGCGTACTCCTAGTATTACTTTATATGATTCTTTATTATCGCTTGCCTGGCGTCGTAGCAGACTTAGCTCTACTTGCGTATATCGTAATTTTACTTGGTCTACTTTCTGCTATTAATGCAGTTTTGACATTACCGGGCATTGCGGGAATTATTCTCTCGGTTGGTATGGCAGTTGATGCTAACGTATTAATCTTTGAACGAATTAAGGAAGAACAGGCAGAGGGTAAGAGGCTAAGTTCCGCTATTCAATCGGGATTTGATAAGGCTTTTAAGACCATTCTTGACTCTAACTTAACAACTCTTATAACAGCAATTGTCCTATTTTATGTTGGTACAGGTTCTGTAAAGGGTTTCGCGGTGACTTTAGGTTTAGGTATACTAGTAAGTATGTTTACAGCCGTTGTTGTGACTAGGTTTATTTTGAATGCTATGGCAGATTCTAAACCTGAATTAATGGCCAAGCATTTTAGTATGAGGGGGTTGAAAGGATAATGAACATCCTAAATTATAGAAGGAGTGCTTTTATTTTTGCCTCACTCATGATTACCCTCTCGATCATAGTGCTACTTGTACCCGGTCTTAATCTTGGAGTTGATTTTACCGGTGGTACGATCCTAGAAAGATCCGTTAGTCAAGAGCCTAGCACCGATTCG
>DUPA01000086.1 GCA_012838515.1 Natronincola sp.
AGGTTCGGATCCGGGAACCATCGGATATCAAGGAACTTTCGAAAAGGATGTAGTATTGGAGATCACCAAGTACTTAGGTGAACTTTTAATTGAGGCCGGTGCTAAGGTGGTATATACGCGCGATAAAGACGAATATGTTTCCATCTTTGAACGACCCGAAATAGCCATAAAGGCAGGGGCAGATTTATTTGTATCGGTCCATGTTAATTCCCATTTAGAAAAGGGCGTGGCTCGGGGAACAGAGACGTTATATAGGGCAAAGGATCCTATATCAGAAGTGTTGGCGCGTACAGTGCAAGATGAATTGGTGGAAGCGATCACTTTGATTGATAGAAGGATTTGGGCAAGGGATGATTTAGCTATATTTAATGGCTCCAAAATACCCGCTGTATTAGTAGAAGTTGGCTTTTTGGACCATCCTGATGAAGAATTATTATTGCGTGCACCCGGTTTTCAACAGATTGCTGCTCAGGGGATTTTTAACGGGATCGAACGCTTTTACCTTGAGAATATGAATTAAGGTGGGAAGGCGATGAAACGGGAACGTGTACTACTGGCAATAGTTATCGGGTTACTCTTGATTCTTGTATTCCGGGTTCCTTTTCAGGAATTTAAACGGGGGTTTCGGGAGGCAGCCCAGGAGAGGTTGATTGAACCCAATCAACCATTTTATCCTGTTTATTTTGCATCGCAAGATGCGGAGATGCTCGTTCCGGAATTTAAAAAAGGAGAAAGAACAGTCGATGCTGTTTTGGGGCATTTACAAGAAGGACCGTCATTTCCTGATTTAGTTGGAGTATTACCTGAAGACACCGTTGTCTTAAATTATCGTCAGCGAGGCAATATAATTTTCATTAATTTTAGTCATCACCTTATTTCTAATCATCCCGGTGGAAGCAGGGGTGAGATTTTAACGATTTACGGTATCGTCAATAATTTGGTGGGAATTTCCGGAATTGAGAGAGTGCAAATATTGGTAGATAACGAACCTATAGAAACATTGGTTGGTCATCTATATATTGGGGAACCTCTAGAAAAGGACCACTCACTTTTAAGCAGTACCGAAATTTAATGTTTGGTGAGTTTTGGAGGAAAAAATATGGTTATTGGTATTTTTGATTCCGGCTTAGGTGGGCTTTCCGTTTGGCGCGAGCTGCGAAAAATAATCAGTGGACAATTTATTTATTTCGGAGACACAGCCCATGTTCCCTATGGAGAAAAATCACCGGCCGAATTACGTAGTTATTTTCAACAGATCCTGCGTTTTTTAACAGAAAAACAGTGTACCTCAGTCGTAGTTGCTTGTAACACATCGAGTGTTGTTGTCTTGCCCCACGTTAAGGAGCAAATTAAGATACCCCTTTACGGTGTTGTTGAAGCGGCCTTAGGGGCTAGCCTGGAGGTATGTAAAGGGCGTATGGGTATTATTGCAACGAAAGCCACAGTGGAAAGTGGGGTCTATCAAACGGAATTTAAAAGACTTAAACCCGACTGGGATATAACGGCGCAAAGTGCACCAAGGCTCGTTCGTCTTGTTGAAAAGGGCAGTACTAACACCGCGGAGGCGGAGGAAGCACTTGCGGAATATCTAGAACCATTAAAAGCTAAAAACATAGATACTTTACTCTTGGGCTGTACGCATTACCCTTTCCTAATCGAGCAAATAAAGGCTATTATGGGTCCGGACGTCGAGATTGTTGATCCAGCTTTTAGGTTAGCATCTCAAGTGAAAAAGTCTGTTTTAATGGGAAAGAATGATGACTATCAACCTCAAAGTAAAACAGAATTTTGGGTTAGCGCCCATCCGGAGCAATTTAAGCAAAATGCGGAAAAACTATTAAATGAGCAGATCCCCCCAGTGGGTCTCCACCAAATTTTAGGGGAGAGAACCGAATGCGAGTAGATATTAAAGAAGAATGGAACGGGAAACGCGTTGCCGTAGTTGGTCTTGGAATTAGTAATCTAGCTTTGATTAGGTTTTTAACGGTTGCAGGTGCTCAGATTAGTGGTAGGGATCAAAAAACTGAAGAACAATTGGAACGGGAAATAAAGGAATTAAGGTCGTTGGGCGTTGAACTTATTTTGGGGCAAGATTACCTCCGTGACCTAAATAAGTACGATGTTGTTATGGTCAGTCCCGGGGTTCCCAAGAGCTTACCTCAAATAAAGGAAGTCAAGCGGCTGGGGAAACTTAACAGTGAAATAGGTCTAGTTTTTGCACATTCACAGGCACCCATTTATGGAATTACCGGTAGTAGCGGCAAAACCACAACAACCACATTGGTGGGGGAAATGCTTAAGTTAAGTCACGTTCCTGTTTATGTTGGTGGAAACATAGGAAAACCCTTAATAACGCAATTGAATAATTTTATCCCGCAAGACCGGATAGTTTTAGAGCTATCCAGTTTTCAGCTAGAAGACCTTAGTAAAAGTCCCCATGGCGCCTTAGTTACAAATATTGCAGAAAACCATTTGGATATACACGGGACCATGGAAAACTACGTTGAGTCAAAGAAAAACATCTACCTCCATCAAAAAGCCCATGATTTTTTAGTTTTAAATAACGATGATCCCTTGACCAGAAGTATGGGGGAAGAAGTTAGGGGTAAAGTCTTTTATTTTAGTCTCGAAGGCAAAGTGCAAAATGGGGCGTACCTCAGTGGTGATGATTTAATTTATGTTGACGACTTTGGCGAAACTATCTTTGGGAATGGTTCTAAGCTTGCCCTGCCCGGAAGGCACAATATTGCAAACTTCTTAGCTGCGGCAATATTTAGCCGCCAGGCAGGTGCAACGTGGGATGCGATTAAAGAAGTTGGTGAGAATTTCGGTGGAGTAGCCCATCGCTTAGAATTCGTTGCTGAACTGGATGGAGTTAAATATTATAATGATTCCATCGCTACCACGCCGGATCGCACCTTGGCAGCGCTTAATTCATTTAATGAACCAATTATATTAATAGCCGGTGGATCAGATAAAGATCTCTCATACGGGGTTTTGGCAGAGGGAATTCACAAGTGTGTTAAGCATCTGATTTTATTAGGCGCAACCGCTTCTAAAATCAAATCTGAGGTTTTAAATATGGGCGACTTTCCCCTTGAGCAAGTTAACGATCTGCAGGAAGCGGTGATTTTGGCGAATCAATTGGCTAATCCCGGGGAAATAGTACTTTTGTCGCCAGCTTCAGCTAGCTACGATCAATATAAGAATTTCATGCAACGGGGCGAGCATTTCCGCGGATTAGTTCAAGGTTTGTAAAAGAAAAAATGGGGGGGATCCGATGCAGAAATTAGCCACACCCCTATCTGATGTTACTTTTTTAAGGGCGGGAGATTTAGTTTCAATCAGTGGAATAATTTATACGGCGAGAGATGTGGCTCATAAACGTTTAATTCATCTTATCAACAACGGAGAACCTTTGCCCTTTGACTTAGATGGAGCAATAATTTATTATGTAGGTCCGTGTCCTGCTAAGCCCGGGCGACCTATTGGGTCGGCGGGCCCCACAACCTCATCACGTATGGATGTGCTTACTGCTCCGCTTTTAAAGCAAGGACTCAAGGGCATGATTGGCAAGGGCGGAAGGAGCGCTGAAGTAATTACCGCAATAAAGAAACATGGGGCTGTTTATTTCGCTGCCGTTGGTGGAGCAGGTGCTTTAATATCGCAACACATTAAAGACTCTGAGATAATTGCCTATCCGGAGCTCGGAACAGAAGCCATTCGGCGTCTAGTAGTGGAGGATTTTCCCGTGATTGTGGCCATTGATAGTATGGGGAATAACCTTTACGAACATGGGCCCATGACATAAGGATATTTTAGCCTAAAGGAGGCAAAAAAATGAGTTATACGAGAGTCGATGGACGCAAGGCAAATCAGTTGCGTCCTGTTTCAATAACGCGTGATTATAACATTCATGCGGAAGGCTCGGTTTTAATTGAGATTGGAAACACTAGGGTAATTTGCACGGCAAGTATTGAAGACAGGGTACCGCATTTTCTCAGGGGACAAGGAGAAGGTTGGATTACAGCAGAATATTCCATGCTTCCAAGGGCTACGGGCATCCGCAATCAAAGGGAAGCAACCCGCGGTAAAGTAGGGGGAAGAACACATGAAATTCAACGCCTTATTGGGCGTTCTCTTCGTTCAGTTGTTGATTTAAAAGCTTTAGGGGAGCGGACAATTTGGATTGACTGCGATGTTATCCAGGCCGATGGCGGCACTAGAACGGCGGCTATCACAGGCGCTTTTGTTGCTATGGCCGATGCCCTGCGCACCCTAGAAGGCGACGTGGGTGTAAAGGAATACCTTGCGGCCATAAGCATAGGTATCGTTGATGGGGAGCCACTACTAGATCTTTGTTATTCGGAGGATTCTACAGCGCAAGTTGATTGTAACGTCGTCATGACTGATTCCGGTAGAATAGTCGAGGTACAAGGAACGGCAGAAGGAAACCCTTTTACTCGGACAGAATTCGAACGCATGATGGATTTAGCCGAACAAGGTATAGCTGAGTTGACTGATCTACAGAAATCCTTACTTATGCAGGATCTTGCGGAAAAATTTGGGGGAAAGTAGATGGTTAGTAAACGCCTAGTGGTGGCAAGTAATAATCTATATAAAATAGAAGAGATCAGGGAGTTAGTTAGCGATCTTGATCTTGAGATAATTGGCCTTGGCGAGTTGGGAGACTTTCCTGAGGTAGTTGAAGATGGAGAGACTTTCCATGATAATGCTCGTAAAAAGGCAGTGGAGATAGCTAATCACATTGGTGAGTTAGTTTTGGCCGATGATTCCGGTTTAGAAGTGGATGCCCTAGGAGGGAAACCCGGTGTGCACTCGGCTCGCTATGCAGGTGAACCTTGCGACGATGGACGCAATAATAAGCGACTTCTCGAGGAATTAGGTCAATTGGAAATGGAAAAGCGCGGGGCTCAATTCCGCTGCGTTATGGCTCTTGCCATCCCAAATGATGAGGTGAAATTTTCAGAGGGTATCTGTCGCGGAGTTATTGCTTATGAACCTAAGGGAGCGCAAGGATTTGGGTATGATCCTTTATTTTTTGTGCCTGAATATAATGGGACCTTTGCGGAATTAACTAGGGAAACAAAAAATAAGATTAGTCATAGGTTCTTGGCAATGCAAGGTATGGTTAAAATACTAAAAGACCTTGGCTTAAATTGATGGAATTCATGTTGACATGGGTAAGTGCTTTATGGTAATATTGACATTGTCAGTTTGAGATGTCGGGGCGTGGCGCAGTTTGGCTAGCGCGCCTGCCTTGGGAGCAGGAGGCCGGAGGTTCAAATCCTCTCGCCCCGACCATTTTTGCGGGTGTAGCTCAATGGTAGAGCACCGGCCTTCCAAGCCGGCTATGTGAGTTCGATTCTCATCACCCGCTCCATTATTAGCCTAAATAAAGGCGCCTGTAGCTCAGGGGATAGAGCATCGGACTTCTAATCCGAGTGCCGCAGGTTCGATTCCTGCCAGGCGCGCCATACATCATGGTGGGTATAGCTCAGTTGGTTAGAGCGCCAGGTTGTGGCCCTGGAGGTCGCCGGTTCGAATCCGGTTACTCACCCCATTAGATATCAAAACGGTCCATTGGACCGTTTTTTTTGTTAGGCGACCGGTGATTTTGGAACAATTATACGCGTAGCCCCAGGTATGATTTTTGCATTAAACGATAAAGGGGGGAATACATCGCCATCGAGCATTATTGCGAGTGGGTCGCTTTCCACCTTGATTTCCTTCCCCGCCAAAATGCTTACAGCGTGATGGGAAGTGTGTTTTCCAAAGTATACTTTGGGAAGCGTTATGGAAAGATCTAATTTGCTAACGGTATCTATGGTTAACAGTCGCATTACTCCGTCATTATACGAGGCACCGGGCGTGAACATCATGCCTCCCCCACCATAAGGCATATTCATGGCGAATAAACCTATAACTTCCTTCTCGAAAACTTGTCCATCTATAGTAATCCGCACCGGATAGCTTTTCAAATGACGCACAGTTGAGATAACACTTGTGAGAAAAGCCAATTGTCCCTTCCAGAAGCCTTGTCGATTATCATTCACGTGCTGAATAACATCCACCGGGAAACCGATGGAACTTAATACACCAAAAACCAGTTTGTTTTTAAGGCAAACGTCAAAAGGTACAGAATTATTGGCTAATAGGGTCTCGATTGCCGCATTTGTCTTGCGTGGGATCCTTAATCCTCTTGCGTAGTCATTACCTGTACCGCTGGGTATTATTCCTAGAGTGCTTTCACTTTGCCATGCTCCTTCAAGAACTTCCCTAATAGTTCCGTCTCCCCCGAGAGCCACTATGGTTTCATGTTTCGTGCTGGCATTATAGGCTAAATCAATGGCTTGTCCAGGATATTGAGTGAAAAGTAATTCAAAATCGATTTTTTTGGTTAAAAGTATTTGCTTGGTTTGCTCTGCAATTTTTACGCCCCTACCCCGACCGGATACGGGATTGGCAATGATAGCCATGCTCATTTTTTGTTAGCTCCCTCACCTTTTGTTTTAGCTTATTTCGCCATTATAAATCTAAACTCCTTCGTTCATACTAGTCAGGAAGGGAGGTTTAAGAATGCCGCGAAACAAAAAGCAAAACCCTAATCAGAAGAGGAACCAGCAACAAAAACAAAATCAGCAGCAAAGCTTTGGGGCCGGTGGATTAGGTAATACGAATAACTTCTTTGAGACAGCCGAAGAGCTAGCGAATCGTCAATCGGGAAATATGCAAAAGAGAAGGCAGAATGCTCAAAACCCGGAGAAACCGCAACAGTAAAGTAGGAGGGAGCGCAAGCTCCCTTTTTTATCTGGAAAGTCTGCCGATTAGTTCGGTTAGCCTTTTTGCAGTTTTCAGAATTTCTTGTTGATTTTGTCCGTAGACGTTATAGTGCAGATTCTGGATTGAAAGGGAAATCTCTTGCTCTAAGGCTAATTCGTTAGGACGATTTTGTTGCAAACGTCTCCAGTTTTGCTCCAAGTTTGATAGATCCTTCATGGCAGTATTCCAATTTTGTTCCATGGCAGATTCTGAAATAAGATCCACTGAGTTTTGTAATTCAGCTAAAGTAGGATTTTTTAGGGGCGTTAATGGTTTATATTGTACCAAATTCGTTCTACCTCGATTTGGGGTATCATCAAATTTTTCCCTTGTAGGCAATATTCTACTGCCCACAACCAATGCAACTACTACGATCAAAAGCACCACAAATTTCCTTCTCACATAATTCCTCCTTTTCTCTACAGTATTCCCAGTATTGATTAATTAAATTTGTTCACAATAATTGTGAGAAGAGGAGGGTTAATTGATGAAGATAATCTGGGTAGTGCGCCCGGCCGAGGGAGGTATGGTGCAACATTTGCAGCAATTGTCCACGGGAATTCGTGATTTGGAGATAGTAATAGTAGGTCCCTCCAATATGCAAGAAAAGATGGAGGGCAGGAGATTCATTCCCTTGGAGCTTTCTGACGGTCTGAATTTTCGAAAAGATCTGTTCTGTGCACGTCAGCTTAGGCAGATTCTCAACCGGGAGGAACCCTATATAATTCATGCCCATGGTTTGAAGGCCGCCCTTATCTCCGCAATGGCACTGGCCCCGCAGGGACATCCTCGTTTTTTATTTACTGCCCACAATGCATTGCCTCAGTTTAATTCGCCCCTAAAACGTGTGGCATACCATATGGCACAAAGATGGGTTTTTCAAAGCATAAACACCATAATAAGTGTTTCCGATACGGTGCGTTCGCAATTTATAAATCTTGCGCCAGGTAAGAAGATTCTCACAATTCACAACGGAATATCGATAGAGAAATTTGGTGACCTTTCTCCAAGTGAAGCGAGGGTCCAATCGGGTTTAAGAGTTGATGACGTAATTATAGGCACTGTTGCTCGCCTGATACCCAGTAAAGGTCTGACAACTTTACTTGAGGCAATTTCCCTTTTGGTGAAAATTGTTCCTAAAACGCAATTGGTTATATTGGGCGATGGCCCCGAGAGGAAAAGGCTGGAGCGGTACGCTTATGGGTTGGGTATTGGTGATAAAGTGCATTTTTTAGGTTTTAGAGATGATGTTCCTCAACTTATGGCGGGCTGGGATATTTTTGTTTTACCAAGCCTAACAGAGGGGTTTAATCTCAGTGTACTTGAGGCCATGGCCTCAAGTTTACCCGTTGTGGTTTCGGATTTACCTTCTTTAAGGGAAGCCGTAGTTCATGGGCAGGGGGGATTCGCCGTGATTCCCGGAAGCGCGATTGATATGGCAGCATCCGTTTTGCATCTTCTAAAGTCTCCGGAAAAAGCGAAGATGATGGGTCGATTTAATCGGCAAAGGGTATCTTCGTTTTTTGAGAAAAAGCACATGATCGAGTGTACTCAGGCAATTTACGAAGGGCTAATGGAATGAAAAGAAAAATTATTATTATTTGTTTGCTTCTGTTAATCATCAGTCCAGTTGCCGAGGGAGCCCGCAAACGGGTTGTCATGGTACTTTGGCACGGCCTTAAGTGGGATGATCTCCAAACATGGGAGTATACACAGCCTGTTGCATATGGGTTACTAAACACCCGTCCCGGGGGTGCTAGTACTGCGCCCGGTGCTTATCTAAGTCTCAGTGCAGGTGCAAGGGCGGTGGGACACGTGAAGACCGCAGAATTTAACGATGATAGGAAGTCTCATGAACTTTATGGATTGCACACGGGTTTAAAGCCTAGTCAGATTGTTCAACCCGATATTTCTTTGATCCAAAAGGCGCAGAATGTGAACTATACGGTTATTCCAGGTGCTTTAGGTACGGCTATCTTAGATGGTGGAAGGTCAATTAGGGTCTTAGGCAATAGTGACGGTGTGGAATTAGCCCGTTGGGCAGCTGTTGTGGGAACCGAGTCTTCCGGTCGAGTTCATAAGGGAAACATTGGAGTAGATCTGTTACTTACAAATTCAGAATATCCTTTCGGGTTAAAAACGGATTATGATTTCTTGTTAGAACTGATTCTCGAAGCGGAGGAAGACTTCATTGTTGTGGATCTAGGTGATCCCTATCGTTTTGATCAATATGAACGTTTCTTTCTTCAGGATCAAAAGGAACGAGTATACAATCGAATGATTGGCGAGATACAAACCTTTATAGAAGACCTCATCGAAGGAGAAAAAGAACGGTCGGTAGTTATGATTGTAAGCCCTTATCCATCACGAGACTCAGTAAATAGGGGGCGTTGGCTAACACCCATTATTTACGTGGGCATGGGAGAAGGTTTATTAACCTCCGGTACCACCCGCTGGCCAGGCTTAATAACTAATATGGATGTTGCGCCATCTGTTGTTGGGATTTTAGAAGTAGAACACACTCAGCCATTCATTGGTCGCACAGTTGAAGTATTGCCGGAGAAAAATGCCAAGTTAAAACTGACAAAAATGCTAGATAAAATTCTTGTCATTTCAGGAAAAAGAAGCATAGTTTTACGCTCAGTAATCATTTGTCAGATCATTTTATATGCAATAGTGCTACTCTCGATCATTTTGAGAAAGTCCTTTTATTTATGGGAATTCAGATCGCTAAGCACATTCTTAGAACTTTTTTTGCTTTTCCCTTTGACCCTATTATTCTGGCCTGACTTTAAGTGGCTCGTAGTTGGTTTATATTTACTAACGGTAGTAAGCATGTTTTTCCTTACTCCGTTGTTTAGAGTCGGATTACTCGCCTTTGTGACATCATCTGTATTAATAATAGATGTTTTTACGGGAAGTTGGCTTATGCGTTACTCCTATCTTGGTTATGATCCCGTGGGTGGAGCGCGCTTTTATGGCTTGGGCAATGAATATATGGGGATTCTAATCGGTGCAAGTATTATTTATTGGGCAATTATCATGGAAAAAGTTAAGTTGCATAAGAAGTGGAAGATGGTATTTAGTTTCCTTTTTGGAGGGTTTATTATCACCGCCGTGGGGGCACCTTCGTTGGGAACAAATGTGGGAGGTGCCATTGCAGCTGTCTTTGCATTTGGTACCATCTGTCTTTTATTAAGTGGTAAGAAAATTACATGGAAAAGTCTTTTGGTATTAGTTATGGTGATGGCTTCAACTTTAGGAGTTTTAATGATTATAGATAATAGGAACCCCGAGGCAGAACAATCTCATATTGGTCGGACTGTTGCCTTATTTAGACGTGAAGGCTTCACGGCACTTCAGATGATCATTGTCCGCAAATTGTCCATGAATTTAAGGCTTATGCGGCATAGTATTTGGAGTAAAGCCCTAATTGTTGCATTGGTCTCTATGGGGGCGAGCTTTATATGGCCTTCTAAGTTCATTATCTGGATGAAGCAAACTTATCCCTTCGTGGCCAAAGGTTTAGTTGCAGTCGTTGTTGGTTCCTTAGCAGCGCTGGTATTTAATGATTCCGGAGTGGTGGCGGCGGCCACTTGCCTGTATTTCGGTTCTACCATCTTATTGCTTTTAGCCTTAGATTTAAAACATAATGCGGATTCTTCTTAGACCTACGTTAAGTATTATTCCAATGGCAATAAGGCTAGTTAGCATTGTACTTCCTCCGGCGGTAATGAACGGTAAAGGAAGACCCGTAACCGGCATAATTCCTAAAGTCATTCCCACATTAATAATTAAATGAAAGAAGAAAATACTGGTGGCTCCCGTGGCCAAAAGGGTTCCGTAGGTGTCTTTAGCCAAAGAGGCGATGCGTAAACCGCGCCAGATAACAAATGCATAAAGTGCCAGGACCACAAGGGAACCAAAAAACCCTGTTTCTTCTGCAATGACCGAGAATACGAAGTCGGTATGATTTGCAGGGAGAAAATGAAGAGAGCTTTGGGTTCCGTTAAGAATTCCTTTTCCGAAAAATCTTCCCGATCCGACGGCTATCATTGATTGAATAATATTCCAGCCGGCTCCGTTACGATCGGCGTAAGGATCAAGAAAGACCAATAATCGAGATAACTGATAAGGCTTAATAATTTTTACCCAGCCTTTCATTGATGAAAAAATACCGGCGGCGGCAACGCCAACCAAAGTAATTCCGCTAATAAGTAAGTGTTTTGGTTTCGCATCACCAACATACCATATGGTGAAAAAAAGACCGATGAATATAGTGGCTGTACCCATATCGGGCTGAAGTAATATTAGACCCATGGGTATGATAGTTATAAAAAACGCTTGAAGGACATATTTTAGTTCCTGCGCTTGCTCTTTTTTTTCGAAAAATCGAGCTAAGACCAAGATGATGGCTATTTTAGCCAGCTCGGAAGGCTGAATGCTAAGAGGCCCAAGTTTTACCCAGCGTTTAGAACCAAAGACTGCATCGCCTAATAAAAGCACAGTTGTAAGCAAAAGGAAACTTGATAAGTAAATAACTTTTACCCAGCGTTTCCAAACCCTATAGTCTATGGAAATTATAATGACTAAAAGAACAAGTCCTATGCCGGAAGCCAGAAGTTGTTTATTAACAAAATGCCACGGGCTTAATCCCGATGCAATCAGCTGTGTGTGTGAGGCAGAGTAAATAACGATGGTTCCAATAGTTGTTAAAGCAAGGACTGCCAACAATAAGGGCCAGTCTAAATTGCGCCAATAACGACGGGGTATTCTCAAGTTTTCTGCCTCCTCTCAACGCTATTTTAATTATACATGTTTTTTTCTTTAGAAACTAGTCCAAAAAGTATTGACCCACATTTACCTCTCTGTTATAATAAGTGAGCGTGAGAGCCATTAGCTCAGTCGGTAGAGCACCGGACTTTTAATCCGGGTGTCCCGCGTTCGAGTCGCGGATGGCTCACCATTCCCAATATAAATGTGCAGGCGTGGCGGAACTGGCAGACGCGCTAGACTTAGGATCTAGTGGGCAACCCCCGTGAGAGTTCGACTCTCTCCGCCTGCACCATTTTTATTACATAGCTACACTAAAGGTGTACTTTTTTTGCGTTAGGGAAAGAAAAGGAGATGATGCTTTATGAGCACAAACGTGGAAAGATTAGAAAACAGTAGGGTAAAATTAACCGTAACTATAGACAGTGATACTTTAGAGAAGGCAATTGATGAGGCCTATCGGAAAAATGTGAAAAAAATTAATATTCCGGGCTTTAGGAAGGGCAAGGCTCCTAAAAACATCATTGAGTTAAACTATGGACCTAATGTATTTTTAGAAGATGCCATTGATATATTATTGCCAAAGGTTTATCAAGAAAGTATTGACGAAACTGAAATTCAGCCCGTTGACCAACCAAGTGTTGACATTGAACGAATCGAACGGGGAGAAGGAGCAACATTCGCATTTGAAGTTGATGTTTATCCCAAGATCGAACTGGGTGAATATAAAGGGTTGGCTGTGGAAAGGGAAATTGTTAAAATAACCGATGAAGATGTTGAAAATGTTCTTAAGGGGCAACAAAGCCGTAACGCACAGTTGGTTGTGGCCGAACACTCCGAAGTTCAAGAAGGCGATTTTGCCATCATTGACTACGTTGGTTATGTAGACGGTAAACCCTTTAGCGGTGGTGCCGGAGAAAATCAAGATTTGGAGATTGGTTCCGGAAGATTTATTCCCGGATTTGAAGAACAATTAATTGGTTTAGGGGTTGGGGAGACCAAAGAAATTGAAGTTACTTTCCCTGAAGAATATCATTCAAAGGAATTAGCGGGAAAGGAAGCCACCTTTAAGGTTACAATTAAAGAACTTAAAGAGAGATCTTTGCCTGATTTAGATGATGAGTTTGCTAAAGATCTCGGTGATTTTGATACTTTAGACGAATTAAAAGCTGATATTCGGAAAAACTTAGAGGACGACGCTTCTCGTAGAACCACTGAGCAGGTGGAGAATAAACTGTTAGAACAGATAGCTGAAAAAAGTACAGTTGAGATTCCGCAATCCATGATCGATCATCAAGCCATGCATCTTCTGGATTATTTTCTGGAGAATGTACAACGTCAGGGATTAAATCCCGAACAGTATTTACAGATGACGGGGCAAACGAAGGAAGAATTGCGTGCAGAATTTGAACCCCAAGCTAAGACGCAGATTATAAATGATTTGATTATAGAAGCCGTCAATAGGCAAGAAGGTATTAGTGTCAGTGACGAAGAAGTGAATGATCAAATTGAAGAATACATGAGTAACTCCGGTGAATTGGAACCTGAAATGGAAAAAACCATGCGAGATTACTGGAATAGTCAAAGAAAAGGTATAGAGATGTCGATAGAAAGAAAAAAGGTGTTAGATTTTATTGTTGAACAAGCGCAAATTACCGATGTTGAGGCAGCTGTAGAACCTGCCGAAACAGAGTAAAATTCAGCGAAAGAAAGGCGGGGAGAGTATTGAGTGTATTAATTCCAATGGTTGTTGAACAAACCAATAGAGGAGAGCGGGCCTTTGACATATACTCCCGTCTCCTAAAGGATAGGATTATTTTTATCGGTGGTCCCATCGATGATCATGTGGCCAATTTGGTAATTGCCCAACTACTATTTCTCGAATCGGAAGATCCTGATAAGGACATCAATTTATATATTAACAGCCCCGGGGGGGTAGTCTATTCAGGATTGGCAATTTACGATACCATGCAATATATCAAAGCAGATGTTTCCACAATTTGTGTGGGAATGGCCGCCAGCATGGGTGCATTACTATTGAGTTCCGGTGCAAAGGGTAAGCGCTATGCTTTACCCAATTCCAGAATTATGATTCACCAACCATTAGGTGGTGCCCAAGGTCAAGCCAGCCAAATTGAGATTCAGGCGAAAGAAATTTTGCTTTTGAGGAGTAAACTCAATCAGATCTTGCATAGTCATACGGGCCAACCTTTAGAGAAGATAATTCAAGATACAGATCGAGATTATTACATGTCTGCTGAAGAATCGGTAGATTATGGATTAATTGATGGTGTTTTAACGAAACATCAAGTTGCTGAGTAAATTAAATTAAATTGTAGTAGTCTAACAAGTGAGGTGATGTGGGATGTTTAAATTTGGCGATGAAAAAGGACAATTAAAATGCTCGTTTTGCGGAAAGATGCAAGAACAAGTAAAAAAACTTATTGCAGGTCCGGGAGTGTACATTTGTGATGAATGTATAGAACTCTGTAACGAGATTATTGAAGAAGAATTTACTGAAGAACACGATGTCGAGCTTGATAATGTTTTAAAACCAAAAGAGATCAGAGCAGCCTTAGACGAATATGTAATCGGTCAAGATGAAGCAAAAAAGGCTTTAGCTGTCGCCGTCTACAATCACTATAAACGCATAAACAGTAATGTGAAAACAGATGATGTGGAATTGCAAAAGAGTAATATCTTAATGCTGGGACCTACAGGCAGCGGAAAAACCTTTCTTGCCCAAACCTTAGCCCGCATCTTGAATGTACCGTTTGCGATTGCTGATGCCACAAGCTTAACCGAGGCCGGTTATGTGGGAGAAGATGTTGAAAACATCTTACTCAAGTTGATTCAGTCCGCTGATTACGATGTTGACCGCGCTGAGCGAGGGATAATTTACATTGATGAAATTGATAAAATTGCTCGTAAGTCGGAGAATCCTTCCATCACAAGAGATGTTTCAGGTGAAGGCGTGCAACAAGCCCTACTAAAAATCTTAGAAGGAACCGTTGCCAGTGTGCCACCGCAGGGGGGAAGGAAACATCCGCACCAAGAGTTTATTCAAATTGATACAACTAACATTCTGTTTATTTGCGGTGGTGCCTTTGATGGTTTAGAAACGATCATTGAACGACGCATCGGGCAGAAAACAATCGGCTTCGGTGCTGACATTCGTACCCGCGAAGAAAAGAAAATTGGCGAGATATTACGTCAAAACATGCCGGAGGATCTACTGCGTTACGGGCTTATTCCTGAGTTCGTAGGTCGAGTTCCCGTTGTGTGCACCTTGGATGCCCTTGATGCAGAAGCATTAGTTAAGATATTGACTGAGCCGAAAAATGCATTAACGAAGCAATTCCAAAAATTATTGCACATGGATAATGTTTCTTTAGAGTTTGAACCTGATGCGCTACGTTTAATAGCTGAACGTGCCTTGGAGCAAAAAACGGGTGCAAGGGGTTTACGCACGGTTGTGGAAGAATTAATGCTTGATGTAATGTATGAAATTCCATCGGAAGATGATATTACCAATTGCGTCATTACTAAGGCTGCCGTGGAAAAAAAGGATCAACCCCTGATTGTACGAAGTAAGAATAAAAACAAAGAAGAAAGCGCCTAAAAAAATAGCGTTTCGAGTTAAAAAAATGAGTTTCAGGAGTTTCCTGAACTCATTTTTTTGCCTTTCCGGGACATAATAAAAAATGTAACTTTGGGAAGGGGTGCTGTGTAAAAATGGGGATTTTAGCCCTGATTAATTTCTTCTTTGCCGTAGTAATCGGTTTATATTTTTGGAACCTTTTGCGGCAGCAAAGAGGTAAAAAGACAGCCGTTGATCGCGAGTCGCGCAAAGAGATGGAAAAACTACGTAGAATGAAGAAGATTTCACTTACCGAACCTTTGGCCGAATTAACTCGTCCGAAGGATTTTCAAGAAATAATAGGACAAAGCGATGGTCTAAAAGCGTTAAGGGCTGCGCTTTGCGGCCCGAATCCTCAGCATGTAATTATTTATGGTCCGCCGGGTGTGGGAAAAACCGCTGCGGCTAGGGTAGTGTTAGAAGAGGCCAAAGGTAATTCGCTTTCCCCGTTTGGAGTTGGGTCTACTTTCATCGAGGTAGATGCAACAACAGCCCGCTTCGACGAACGGGGTATAGCTGATCCACTCTTAGGATCCGTTCATGACCCTATCTATCAGGGTGCGGGTGCTATGGGTGTGGCCGGTATTCCGCAGCCTAAACCGGGAGCAGTAAGCAAAGCCCATGGAGGTATGCTCTTTATTGATGAAATCGGTGAGTTACATCCTATTCAACTAAATAAATTACTGAAAGTATTAGAGGATCGCAAAGTGTTCTTTGACAGCGCTTATTATTCTTCAGAAGATAGGAACATACCCGCCCACATCCACGATATTTTCCAAAATGGGTTGCCCGCGGATTTTAGGATGGTAGGGGCAACAACGCGAAGTGCCCACGAACTCCCGCCTGCATTACGCTCCCGTTGCTTAGAAGTCTTTTTCAGAAGTCTCAGTCCGAAGGAAGTGGGTATTATTGCACGAAATGCCGCGCAAAAGATCCAGTTTCCCATTGAAGATAATGCAATCGAAGAGATTAAGCGTTATGCCACGAATGGGCGAGATGCCGTTAATATCGTGCAAATAGCTGCAGGAGTGGTATTTAGCGAAGGGCGCAAAAATATCTTGAAGGCAGATATTGAGTGGGTTTTAAACTGTGGGCAATATTCACCGAGGCCTGAATATAAAGTACGTTTGGAGCCCACGGTGGGAGTTGTCAATGGCTTAGCCGTGTATGGAGCAAATAGCGGAACAGTTATTGAAGTAGAGGCAACGGCAATTCCGGTCGAAAGAGGTAAGGGGACTATTCAAGTAACAGGCGTCATGGAGGAAGAAGAGTTAGGCAGACAAGGACGAAAAATGCGCCGCCGCTCTCAGGCGCGCTGTTCAGTTGACAATGTGCTAACTGTATTAAAGTCATGTTTGCATCTAAGGCCGCAAGATTATGATATCCACATTAATTTTCCCGGTGGGATACCCATAGATGGTCCATCCGCGGGTATAAGTATGGTAACGGCGGTTGCCTCCGCCTTGACAAATCGTCCGGTGGCAAATGATGTGGCAATGACAGGAGAAATAACCATCCACGGTTTGGTTAAACCCGTTGGAGGCGTTGTCTCCAAAATTAGGGCTGCCCGGGAGTGCGGGTTGCAGAGAGCCTTGCTGCCTAAAGATAATTGGCAAGAGATCTTTGACGAATTTCAAGATATTCAAGTACTTCCCATGGAGAACATATTGGAGGTCATTGAAAATAGTTTACTCCCATTAAAAGATAAAAAGGAACCCATTGTGGCCCACGGCGAACCAAGTGTACTATTGGGCGCCTCGCCTAAAATCTCTCAGGGAACGATACCATGATGTGCCAAATTATGATACAATGTAAGCACATAGATCAACATGGGGGTGTAGAAATGGTACAGGAGATTAATTCCCAAATTTTCCCGTTAATACCTCTCCGTGGAACACTGGTGTTTCCCCACATGGTTACACCTTTAGAAGTGGGGCGTACCAGGTCGATCGAAGCAATTGAGCAAACCATGCTTCGGGATCGACGAATTGTTTTGGCAGCACAGCATCAGGTGGCAACAGAAGAACCTGAGCCCGATGATATCTATAAAGTCGGTACTTTATGTGAGATCAAGCAAATTCTTAAAGTGCCCGAAGGCCAGGTTCGTATCCTTGTGGAAGGCCTCGAGCGGGTTATTTTGGAAGATATAAATGATGCTGACGGTTATTATGAAACTTTAGTAACAGTTGTTCCTGAAACAGACGGAGAAATGGATGAATTTGAATTAGAAGCTCTGATGCGCATAGTTCGAGAAGAGTTCGAAAAATACGTACGCTTGGGTAAAAAGATACCCGCGGAAGTTTTAATGTCAATTAGTAGTATCGAGAATTACCACCGTCTTGCCGACACTATAGCGAGTCAACTCAGTGTTTCTTTCGAGGAGAAGCAGCGACTTCTTGAGGTTTTTCCAATTGATAAGCGCCTCGAGGGTCTTCTTGCTCTTTTGTATCGCGAAGGCGAGATCTTAGGGTTGGAAAAAAGCATTCAACAAAGGGTTCGCAAGCAAATGGAAAAGTCCCAAAGGGAATATTATTTACGCGAACAGATTAAAGCTATTCAGGTTGAATTGGGTGAGCGTGACGAAAAGGGAAGTACTGAGATAGAGGAACTGAAGGAAAAACTACAGAAGGCAAAACTGCCTAAAGAAGCTAAAGCTAAAACGCTCCATGAGATTCATAGGCTTGAGCGAATGGCTCCAATGTCCGCTGAGGCCACAGTTGTGCGCAACTATATTGATTGGATGCTTTCCTTACCGTGGTCAAAACGGACCAAGGATCGATTGGATTTGAACGTGGCTGAAGCAACACTGAACGAGGATCACTATGCTCTAGATAAGGTTAAGGAAAGAATCTTAGAATTTTTAGCAGTTCGGCAACTGACAAAGTCCTCTAAAGGTCCTATTTTATGTTTAGTTGGTCCTCCGGGTGTTGGTAAAACATCTCTGGCACAATCGGTTGGTTCGGCTTTAAACCGGAAATTCTCCCGTCTTTCTTTAGGCGGAGTACGTGACGAAGCCGAAATCCGCGGGCATAGAAGAACTTATATTGGGGCCATGCCAGGCAAGGTTATTCAGACCATGAAGACGGTGGGAACATTAAATCCTGTCATTGTGTTAGATGAAATAGATAAGCTAACATCAGATCTCAGGGGTGACCCTGCTTCTGCCCTACTGGAAGTGCTCGACCCAGAACAAAATCACCAATTTGGCGATCATTATTTAGAAGTGCCATTTAATCTGTCGGAGGTTTTGTTTATCACAACGGCGAATGTTTTACATTCCATACCTCACCCGTTGAGAGATCGCATGGAGATCATTGAAATTCCGGGCTATACCGAATATGAAAAGTTTGAAATAGCTAAGCGTCATCTTTGGCCAAAACAAATGGCTAACAACGGTTTAAGGGAAGACCAGGTTCAGATTTCCGACAACGCCATTTATATGGTGATCAATGAATATACGAAAGAAGCCGGGGTTCGCTCTCTAGAACGTCGTTTGGGTGCCATCTGTCGTAAAGTTGCCACAGAGATCGTAAAAGGTAATATTGAATCAGCCCGAATTACGGTAAGTAATTTAAATAAGTATTTGGGTATGCCCCGCTATCGTCAGGCTCAATCCGATAACGAAGATAAAGTGGGTGTAGCCACTGGGCTTGCCTATACCCAAGTCGGTGGGGAAATCTTACAAATAGAAGTGACTGTTGTCCAGGGCAAGGGTAAGCTAACCCTTACCGGTAAACTAGGTGATGTGATGAAAGAATCGGCACATGCTGCACTAAGTTATTTGCGTTCAAGGTCAAATGAACTTGATATCGATCCTAAATTCCATGAACAATGCGATATTCATATGCATATTCCGGAAGGGGCGATTCCTAAGGATGGTCCGTCAGCCGGCATTACTATTGCCACCGCTTTAGCAAGTGCACTGACTAACCGACCGGTAAAGCACGATGTTTCCATGACCGGCGAGATTACTCTTAGAGGACGAGTGCTACCCATAGGTGGCGTTAAAGAAAAACTTTTAGGTGCTCATAGGGCAGGAATAACTAAAGTTTTGCTTCCCGTGGAAAATGAGAAGGATTTAGAGGAAATTCCTGATACTGTCTTGAATAAACTAAGCATTATATTCGTTGATCATATGGATGAAGTTCTTTCCCATGCTTTGTATTCTCAAGCACTGACCTCGGACCACCCGTTGGAATTTATGTTTCCCCAAGACGTGCCCATGGAAGAGCAACCTTGGATAGGAGAATAATAATATGAATTTGAATTTGCACAACTCTGAATTCTTAACCAGTGCAGTTGATTCAAGAGGTTATCCCAATCATGCTCTGAAGGAAGTAGCTTTCGTGGGACGCTCAAATGTTGGGAAATCTTCTTTAATAAACGCTTTAGTAAATAGAAATAAATTCGCTCGTACATCGAACCAACCGGGAAGAACGCAAACTATAAACTTCTACCGGGTAGATACAATCTGCCTGGTAGATTTGCCCGGATATGGCTTTGCCAAAGTCTCTAAGGAAGTAAAGCAACAGTGGGGCCAAATGATCGAGACTTACTTGACAGATAGACTTAACCTGGTAGGGGTTTTGCAGTTGATTGATGTACGCCATAAACCTAGTGAAGATGATCAATTAATGATTAATTGGTTTCGCGAAATGGACATGCCCCATGTACTAATTGCCACAAAATTAGATAAGATTAGTAGAGGAAGATATCAACAACATGCAAAGATTGTTCGCGAAATAATGGGAGCTGATCCTATTTTGTTTTCGTCACAAAGTAAGCAGGGTCGCTCAGAAGTTTTGGGGGCAATAAAAAGCCTTATGGAAAATGCCGATGCACGCTGAAAAATATCGGTGAGAGGTGATCATTTTAAGGTGGAAAAAGTAAGATCTTCATACAAATTTCTCATGGGTTGCCTTTTATTACTCGTACTGATTGGTTCTGTGTTTTTTTATCGGAGTATCTCTTGGGATCACTGGTATATGTGGGTTATTTTAATGGCGTTGATCATCTACCTCGAATTTGCCAGTGCAGATTTAAATCAGACCATGATTTACTCCTTCTCCCACTCAATTGCTTACCCATCCCTATTCCTTTTTGGACCCATGGTATCACTTTTTTTATTTGGTTTGACAGGGTTGATAGAAGGAATTGTTCAAAAGAAATCGAAAACTCAAATTACATACAATTTTTCCCAATCTGCACTGGGAGGTATGCTAAGCTCCATTGTCTTTGTGTCACTAGGTGGAGCCACGATCGGTCCTTGGTACTATAAAGCATTAATTATGATGATAGCCATAGCAACTTTTATAACATTATACCTTCTTTTGTTCGCTACCGAGCATTGCCTTTTAAGTGGACCCAACTTAGCTATTTGCATAAAACGGGTATTTTCCGCACACCTGTATAGCAATGTGGGTTCGGGATTCATTGGTATTATTTTTACGCTCTTTATAGAGGCGTATGAACTATTCGGCATAATTGGGTTTAGTCTTTTGTTGATCTATTTATCAAAGTTATTTGAGGCAGCAGGGAAAATAAGCCGGGAGAGGGAAGCCCGATTAGAGTTAGAAGAAGAGGTTCTCATCGACGAAATGACGCAGGTCTACAACTTTAGGTATTTAAATAATTGGCTGAATGATCCAAAAGAGGAGAAGGTTTCTGTTTTATTCTTAGATATTGATAATTTTAGAATTTTTAATGACCTCTATGGTCATGCCGAAGGTAATCGTATTTTGAAGCTAGTTACTGACATGATCAAGAAAAGTGTCCGAGAAACTGATTCAGTAATTCGTTACGGAGGCGACGAATTCGTTGTGTTACTCCCAAAACAAGATAAAAACCAAGCTCATCTAATTGCTCAACGAATTTTAGAAAATATTTCTGCGACCTCTAAAATTGAAAGAAAAACAGTTGAGCTTTCAATTGGTATAGCGTCTTCCCCCGATGACACAATCGATAAACGCCAACTATTAATGCTAGCAGATCAAGCCATGTACACAGCAAAGCTCGGTGGAAAGAACAGAGCCCATCTCTCGGCAACGTAAAATAGTTTGTTAAAAGTTGAGGTGATGATTTGAGAGGGCGAGAATTGCGGTTATTTAAATATGTATTTGTATGGGGTCTAGCTCTTATAACAATAGCGGGAGGGATTCTATTTAATTCGGGATTCCCTTGGGACCGTTGGTTTTATATGCTGGTCTTTATTGGCCTTACATTGTACTTACATTTCGTTTCTAAAAAACTTCCACAAGAAATGAACTATTCTCTATTTACCTCTACAATATTTCCTGTAATATATTTATTTGGACCTACCGCTGGCATGTTAATTGCGGTTGTAGCTGGTTTAGGCGATGGTATATTTAATAAAAAAAGTTTTACGCGAACTTTGTTTAATATCTCTCAATTAGCTCTTTCAACGCTTGCTGGAAGTATAATATACGAGGTGGCTATTAAGGAGAAAATAGGTTTATGGTATCATGGGGCTTTTGCTTTAGGTTTAGCGGCTTTGGTTTATACTTACATTAATCTTATACTCGTGGCCATTATGGCTTCCATTTCAACTAAAACAAACTTTAAAAACCGGTTAATTACACTGGGAAGGGAAGCCTTTTTCAGTAGTTTAGGGATAAGTTTTGTGGGGATCATATTTGCTTTGTTCGTTGATGCCTATTTTATAGTTGGTCTAGTAATTTTTAGTGTCTTTTTAGTTTATTTAGCCCGTTTATTAGCACTTACAGTAGAATTAAGCGGAGAAAAAGTCAAACGGCAAGAATTGGAAGAGGAACTATTAATTGATGAAATGACTCAGGCATATAACTTTCGTTTTCTAAATAATTGGCTTGAAGATTCTCGAGAAGAAAACGTTGCAGTCTTATTTGTAGATATAGATGATTTCAAGAATTTCAATGATGTTTATGGACACGCGGAAGGCGATGCTGTGTTGAAAAACCTTACAAAGACAATAAAAGATAACATCCGATCGACCGATAGCCTAATTCGCTATGGTGGAGACGAATTTGTTGTTCTTTTGCCTAATCAAAACAAGGAAAATGCTTTAAAAGTTGCTAAACGCATTAAGGAAAAATTGTCACAACTTCCTTATGCATTAAAAGAACATCCAATCACGGTTTCCATAGGGGTGGCGTCTGCCCCTTATGATACCGCAGATAAGCATCAATTGCTGAGCTATGCGGATCAGGCAATGTATATGGGCAAAATGAAGGGTAAAGACGATATACATTTGTGGACAGTATCATAATAGTATACTTAAGAAAGGTTTTATTAAGAGTAAAGTTTAGTAGCTTACAAATGGGGTAATTTTATGGGGGAAAGAAAACTACCTAAATGTTATGTTGTTACCGTTTCTGGCATAACCATCATTAATCTCGCGATGCTGTACTCGTATTCCAGTGCAATTCCGTGGGATGACTGGTTCTTGTTGCTCAATTTTTTCTTTTTAACCATCTTATTACAAAGTATCTCTGCCCGATTAACGCACCGAATTAGCTTTACGTTAGCCACAACCACGATATTCCCAATAATATATTCATTAGGTGTTACTCCGGCAGCTATTGTAGCTTTAATCATAGGCTTAATTGACGGAATTTTGAATAAAAAATACTGGCTGCGGATAGTGTTTAACATGTCCCAGTTATCTCTTTGTACTGTGGTGGGAGCAGTGGTGTTTAATCAGCTTGGAGGTTCAAGTGTTCCTATTATGTACAAAGGATTAATCGCCTTAAGTTTGGGTATTGCTACTCAAATGATCGTGAATATTCTTTTGGTTAGTCTGCTTGCATCAATATTGACGGGGATAAGTTGGGGGAGGCAATTGAGGCAATTTGGCATGGCGGGCTTTTTCAATGTTATGGAAAAAGCGTTAGCCAGTCTGATCTTTACGTTACTTGTTAGTTCGTATGGATTTTGGGGAATTATTGCTTTTGGACTTTTATTAATTCACTTATCAGATTTATTGGGAGCCAGTTCGAAGATCAGTAATGAGCGCATGATGCAGTTCGAATTGGAGCAGGCATTACTCATCGATGAATTAACTACTGCGTATAACTTTCGCTTTTTAAATAATTGGCTTAATGAACCAAAGAGCGACAAGATGGCTGTAATATTTATGGATATTGACAACTTTGGGTATTATAACGAACTTTATGGCCATCAACAAGGTGATGAAATCTTACACATGATTACTAAGATCGTAAAAAAAAGCATCCGCGATAAAGATAAGGTAATTCGTTATGGTGGTGACGAATTTATTGTACTATTGCCAAAACTGGATACTAAAAATGCGGTTGTTATTGGCGAACGAATCTTACAAAATCTAGAGGATTTTATGATTATCAGCGCTAACCAACCTTTGACAGTTTCAATGGGCATTGCTGTTGCCAAAGAAGCTAATGTGGATAAGCAACAATTGATTACTGTCGCGGACGAAGCCATGTACAAAGCAAAGCAATCAGGGAAAAGTACTCTTCGTTTTAAGGAGATTTCCGTATAGGTCATTCGCTTTATTTTAGAGAAACCGAAAATTAATTGAATTTGCATTAATCATAAAACACAAACATTTTTTTCCATCCAAACCCGTAATTGCAGGATTTATCATACCCATAAAGAAGTAATAGGAGTAATAAATGTTCTTCGGAAATGAGGTCGTATCTTGAGTAGGAAGAGGCCATCCAGACTTTATTACTTCTTTGTTTGCGGAATTATTTTGCTAAGCATAGCGGGAATAATACTTTTTTTTAATCCGATACCCCGAACGGACTTACTCTTTTTGGGTTTTTTTGTATGCCTAATAATTTATTTAGAAACGCTTTCCCGTGAGTGGAGTAAAACAATGGGCTACTCCCTTGCCGCTGTGACTTTTTTTCCTGTTATTTATATTTTCGGACATTCCGCAGCCATACTTATGGGTGCAATAGCAGCATTCTTCGGGAGTATTGTTGAAAAAAGAAAGAGACTAGCGTTTATATTCAATATTTCACAAATAGTGCTTTGTATCTTAATTGCCTCATTAATATTTGAGCAACTAGGAGGCAAAGCAATTATTTTAGTATGGCAAAGGATGTTTACCTTTATTTTGGCAATGATTACTTATATTTGTCTTAATTTCTTGTTGGTTACGGTACATGATGTGGTACAGGAGGGGGCTAATTGGCGCCATAAACTTAAGAGAATGGAAATATTGGGCTGGCTAAGGAGCAGTTTTGGAACTAATTTTGTAGGTCTCATATTTACGTTGTTTGTTGATGCTCATGGTTTTCCCGGGTTTCTTATTTTCTCTTTTTTCCTAGTTCAGTTATCTGTATTGATTAAGAAGTCGACGCAAGTATCGGTTGAAAAGAAAGTTAGGCAAAATTTGGAGCAGGAACTCTTGGTAGATGAGATGACTCAGGTTTATAATTTCCGATATTTAACCAAGTGGCTCAATGAACCCATAGATGAGTCAGTAACGATTTTATTCCTAGATATAGACGATTTCAAATTATTTAACGATCAATACGATCACGAATTGGGCAATAGCATCTTAATAAAATTGACTCAAATCATCGAATGCTGTATCCGAGACGACGATATAATCGTGCGTTATGGCGGTGATGAATTCGTGGTCTTACTTCCCGGGTTAGATAAAGAAGAAGGTTACAATGTAGCGAGAAGAATCGTTGATGAGATTAATAGGCTTCCGATGGTTGCCAACCAAGCACCCATAACTGTATCCATCGGCGTTGCTTCCACATCCGAAGATTCCCTAGATAAGCATCAACTAATAAGGGCAGCTGATCAGGCCATGTATACTGCTAAGCGTAAGGGCAAGAATACTATTTGCTTGTGGTCAGCCCAAAGTGGGTCGGCTTAGCGGCTTATTCGGGAGGGGAAAATAATCATTAATGATATGAATTATGATGAATTATTAGCGGAGACCGTGCGTAAATGTGCAAGAGACAGAGTTAAAGGAGAGGTAGCCAGTTATATTCCTGAGCTAAAGAAAGGCGATCCTTCATTGGTTGGAGTGGCGCTCAGGACTTCAGGGGGGCTCTATGAATGTGGAGATA
>DUPA01000087.1 GCA_012838515.1 Natronincola sp.
CCGCCATAGTTGGCATCGTTTTCAACTTTTTGCGCATTCCGTTAGCATTGATTCTTTCGTCTACTCCCTTGGGGTTAGATGGAATCTGGTGGGCAATCAGTATCAGCACCATGTTAAAGGGAAGCGTTTTGATGATTTGGCATCTCTACTTTTTGAAAAAAAGTTTTGGTTTACGTAGTTTGCGATTAAAAGCACTTTAATGGCCGTATATTTATTAAAGATTCGGCATATTTTGCGCTAAACTTACTAAACTTAGAAATTAAAGGGTTTACTATGTAAATACTAGAAATAAAATAGAAATGGTAATAAAACAAAAAGGAGAGGTTCGATCATGAAATATTTTACTTCGTTCAAGCCCTCTACGCATACTTGGGATTTCGCCAGTAGGGCGGTACAGGCTGGTATAAGCGGTTTCGAAGTAGTCTTTTATGATTCATATCTCAATCCCGAAGTTCATAATGAGTATGTTGATTTGGTGAAGCGAATTAAAGGGGAGTTAGGCGTTGATTTTGTGGTCCACGCTCCTGTTTGGGATTTGAATATAGGCAGTAATAATCGGAAGATACGTCAAGTTTCTGTAGATGAGATTATTACAAGTCTTGATTTTGCCCGCGAATTAGATGCTTCATTGGTTGTGGTGCATCCTTCTCCCGGTATTTTAAATATGCCCGTGGGCGAATGGTCTAAACAAGAGTATGAAATGCTCACAGGTGATTCTAGGAGAATAATGGCGCAAGAGAATAATATAGTAGAATCCCTTCAAAAATTAGCAGATTATGCTCCCGATGTTTTGATCGGTGTGGAAAATCTTGTTTTCCCCCATGAAGCTTATCGGAGTCCTCACGAAATGAAAGACCTTATTGTGAGAGTTAATCGTTCTAACGTTGGTTTGACTTTAGATGTGGGGCATGCGCAGGTTAGTGGTCACAACCCCGCAAGTTATATTGATGTTTTGCGAGATGAATTGTATCATGTACATTTGCACGATAATTACGGGACTATTGATGAACACTTGCCTTTAGGTGAAGGTGTCATTGATTATGTGGGCATAATTCAATTGCTGCGTAAAATTGATTATCTAGGCGTAGTGAATTTGGAATTTACCCCCGTTAGTCCGGCTGATTATGAACGCTATTTGCTACAACTTAAGTAGTTATGATTAGAATGGAGAAGATCATGGAAGAAGTAGCCGAACGGTTGGAGAGGCAGATAAGATTTATTATCGAAATCGATCAGATGAAACACATTCTCCGTCGTAATTTGGTGATTGACGGTTCGCGACGGGAAAACGATGCGGAGCATTCGTGGCATCTAGCCCTTATGGCCATGATTTTATCTGAATACGCAGAAGAAGAAGTGGAACTTAGTAAGGTTATTAAGATGGTTTTGATGCATGATCTCGTTGAGGTTTATGCCGGAGATACCTTTTGTTATGACGCGGAAGGCGGTAAGGATAAGGAAGAAAGGGAAAAGCTAGCGGCCGAAAAGCTTTTTAGCATCTTACCTTGTGATCAAGGGGAAGAGTTAAAGTTATTGTGGTTTGAATTTGAAGAGCGAAAAACGCCCGAGGCTAAGTTCGCGGCTTGTTTAGATCGTTTACAGCCCCTTTTAAACAATTACCATACAAATGGCGGCACATGGGTGGAATATGATGTTTCCAGTGAGCAAGTCTACAAAAGGATGGAGGCAATTGAAGATGCTTCTACTGTACTTGGGGAGTACGCTCGAAAAATCATTGAAGATTCAATAAGAAAAGGAATCCTAAAGAGATAAAAAAGCGGTCCCGTTTAAATCGGGACCGTCCTAATTATTTTACTACGATGTTGTAAATTCTACCCGGTACGTAGATTTCTTTGACAATGGTTTTGCCTTCCAATGATTTAGCCACATTTTCGTTGGCTAATGCTTTTTCTTTGGCAACTTCTTGGCTATCATCAAGGTTAACGGAGATTTCGCCCCGCACCCTACCATTAATTTGTACACCGATGCTAATGGTTTGTTCGATAGTCTTTTCTTCATCCCACCGGGGCCAATTTTGTTCGTTGAGCATGCCCCCAAAATTGAGGTTTTCCCACATTTCTTCAGTGATATGTGGTGCAACCGGATTGAGTAGAATCAAAAATGTTTTAAATTCGGCGTGATTCATGGAACCTAGATGATAAACATCATTAGTTAGTGTCATTAAGGCAGCTATGGCCGTATTAAATTTTAGGTGTTCATAGTCACTGCTGACCTTTTTAATGGTTTGATGCATTTTAGCTTCAAGATCGCTACTGTATTCATCACCGGGTTTAAGCATGTCTTTAAGTCTCCATACACGATCTAAGAAACGTTTACATCCTCTAACCCCATCGGTACTCCAAGGAACGCTTTTTTCAAAATCACCGATGAACATTTCATACATGCGCAAGGTATCGGCGCCGTACTCTTCAACCACTTCGTCGGGATTAACCACATTGCCTCGGGATTTAGACATCTTTTCATTGTTTTCTCCCAAGATCATGCCGTGGGAAGTACGCTTTTGGTATGGTTCCGGACCGGATACAACTCCAATATCGTATAAGAATTTATACCAAAATCGTGAGTATAAAAGGTGCAAAGTGGTGTGTTCCATACCACCATTGTACCAATCAACGGGTAGCCAATAATCGAGATTTTCTTTGCTCGCTAAGGCCTCGTCATTGTGTGCATCAGTATAACGCATAAAGTACCAGGAAGAACCGGCCCATTGCGGCATTGTATCCGTTTCCCGTTCTGCCGGTCCACCACAAGTGGGACAAGTGGTTTCAACCCATTCCCTAATATTTGCTAGGGGTGACTCTCCGGTGTCAGTGGGCTCGTAATTTTCGACTTGAGGCAATAATACCGGGAGTTCATCTACGGGCACCGGAACCCATCCACATTTTTCGCAGTTTACTAAAGGAATGGGTTCACCCCAATAGCGCTGCCTAGAAAAGACCCAGTCTCGTAATTTATAGTTAACCTTAGGCGTGCCTAGATTGTTTTCTTCAAGCCATTTAGTAATTTCCTTTTTTGCTTGCTCCACGTCCATGTCATTCAAAAATCCGGAATTAACCATTTTGCCCGTTTCGGTTTGGGTGTAAGCCTCTTGATCAACATCGCCACCGGCCACAACTTCAATAATAGGAAGATTAAATGTTTTAGCAAACTCCCAGTCGCGCTCATCATGACCCGGTACGGCCATAATTGCACCTGTACCATAGCTCATGAGTACGTAGTCAGATACCCAAATGGTTATTTCTTCGTTATTCACCGGATTAATGGCCTTAAGACCTTCGATTTTTACCCCGGTTTTGCCTTGACTCAGCTCCGCACGTTCAAACTCAGATTTCTTTTGCGCTTCTGCTTGATATTCCTTGATTTCAGGTAGATTAGTGATGCGATCGCTTAAGGTTTTTAATACCGGATGCTCCGGGGAAATGACCATATAGGTAGCACCGAATAAAGTGTCCGGTCTGGTGGTAAAGACGATTAGTTTTTCATCTGTATCTTTAATGGAAAAAGTCACATCGGCACCTTCGGATCGACCGATCCAATTTCGTTGTTGAATTTTGACCCGTTCGATGTAATCAACATCATCTAAGTCGTTGATTAAGCGCTCGGCGTATTCTGTAATTTTAAGCATCCATTGATTTTTAACCCTTGTTTCAACATGGGCACCACAGCGTTCGCAGCCACCATCAACAACTTCTTCGTTGGCTAAGCCTATTTTGCATGCCGGACACCAGTTAATGGGCATCTCCGATTTATAGGCAAGGTTTTTTTCGAAAAGTTTAAGGAAGATCCACTGAGTCCATTTAAAGTAATTGGGATCAGTTGTATCAACTTCCCTTGACCAGTCAAAGGAGAAACCTAGAGATTGTAGTTGCTGTTTAAAGCGTTTAACATTTTGTTCAGTGACAACCGATGGATGGATCTTTGTTTTAATGGCGTAGTTTTCCGCGGGTAAGCCAAAGGCGTCCCAACCCATGGGAAAAAGAACATTGTAGCCTTCCATACGCCTTTTACGTGACACCACGTCTAAAGCAGTGTATGGACGCGGATGCCCCACGTGCAGTCCTTCACCTGACGGGTAAGGAAATTCCACAAGTGCAAAGAACTTTGGTTTACTTCGGTCATCGCTGGTTCGAAAAGTTTGTTTTTCATCCCAGATAGCTTGCCATTTCTTTTCTATGGCTTGGTGATTGTACTTAGACAAAACAGTTCCTCCTAAGTTTAATATAGTAAAAAATCTTTCATCTCACTAAAATTAGAGACGAAAGATTCGCGGTACCACTCTACTTGCCTTTTTAAAAAAGGCCCCTTGACATCAGTAACGGAAATGACCCGGCGTAGGCTAATCAACGTTCACCTAGGCAGTTCACAGGCGAGTTCCGAAGGAATTTGTGTTGCTTTGCACCAACCAGCAACTCTCTAAAATAAGACCCATCGTACTACTCCTGCTCATCACTTTTTATTATCGTGATCATTGTACCAATTAGAAGGGTTGGTGTCAATAAAGTGAAATAAGCTATAATGAATGTGGTTATGCTAAAATTTATTCCATAAGAAATAAAGAAATGAGGTTGGGAAAATATGAAGATGCAGAAAATAGTTTTGAATCCGGAAAGAAATGTCACATTAACCGCTTTTATTCAGGATGTTGATGGGGAGTTCGGATTGGAGAAAAGACCCGCTGTTCTTATCTTACCCGGAGGGGGCTATTCTTTTTGTTCTGATCGGGAAGCTGAGGTAGTGGCTTTTGCCTATTTAAAGGCGGGTTATCAAGCATTTATACTTCGCTATTCAGTGGACGAACATAAAAAATGGCCTAATCCATTATCTGATTATGAACAAGCCATGGAATTAATTAAAGGCAATGAAGATTGGCATGTTTATGAAGATAAGATCGCGGTAATCGGTTTTTCTGCAGGTGGGCACTTGGCTGCTTGTGCTGCCACTATCGCCAAAAACCGTCCGGGTGCGGCGATTTTGGGGTATGCAGTTTTGTCTCGAGTAATCACGAATGTTTATCAAGATACGGCACCTATTCCCGTTGACGAAGTGACTGAACAAACTTGCCCCTGCTTCTTATTTAGTGCTAGGGATGATGGACTCGTACCCGTTAGTGATACTTTAGCGTTTCAAATGGCATTGTTTGAAAAAGGTGTTTCCTTTGAATCTCATATATATGCTTATGGACCCCACGGATTTTCAACGGGCGAAAAGTCATTAAACTCTGCCGAAATGAGTAGCCGCGTTATCAATTGGGTACAGGATAGTATTGAGTGGCTGGCAGATGAATTTGATGTATTTAAGTAAAGTTCGCGGCCTTAGAAAGGGATTCAAGGGTGGAAAAGCGAACTTCCTTGGCGAAGTCTAAATGTTTTCGGAAGGGGTTTCTTTGTGGAAAAGCTTGCCATAGCACTATTTGCCGGTACCTACATTCTATTATTATTGTTGCCTCGATTTAGAGCACATATAGCATTATTATCTGCGGGAATATTCATCTTCAGCGGTATTGTACCCTTAAACGTCATCGGATCGGTTGTTGATTGGAATGTGATCTTGATGATCGCGGGCACAATGGGAATTGTCTCGATGTTCATAGAAACTCGAATGCCGGCACTTTTAGCAGATCTGATTTTGGAGAAAACTCCCAGTGTACGGTGGGCCGTGGTTGCCCTTTCACTATTTAGTGGCTTTATTTCTGCTTTCATGGATAATGTTGCAACTGTTTTGATTGTGGCACCCATTGCCATAAGCGTCGCTAAAAAGCAAAATATTTCTCCCGTTACCAGTGTGATTGCCGTTTCCATCGCTTCAAACTTGCAAGGAGCCGCTACTTTAGTGGGAGATGCCACCTCTATTATGCTCGGAGGCTACGCAAATTTGGACTTTTTGGACTTCTTCTTCACCAAAGGGCGTGTAGGGCTTTTTTGGATTGTGGAAGTGGGAGCCTTAGCTTCCACCCTAGTATTATTTTGGATACTGAGATCACAACAACAAACAATTCAGCCCCAAAAGCGGACTGAGGTAACAGACTTTTTTTCTTCTTGGCTTCTTGTGTTTATGGTCGTGTTTTTAATTTTGGCTTCTTTTATTCCTGATAAACCCGATATTACTAATGGTCTTATCTGTTTAGGACTTTTTGGAGTCGGTTTGTTGCGCGAACTATTTAAAGGTCGCGACCGTGCTTATTTCAAGGGTACTCTTTCAGATATAGATTATTTTACCCTATCTCTGCTTATTGGGCTTTTTATTGTTATTGGCGGCCTTACCCAAGTGGGCGTAATTGATCGCATTAGCGTCTTCATTGTTAAAATGGGACGGGGAAATCTGTTTTTAATTTATACTTTAGTAGTTTGGATCTCGGTGTTAGTTTCCGGATTTGTCGATAATATTCCTTATGTGGCTACCATGCTCCCCGTAGTGGGAGGGGCAGCAAATATCTTGGGAGTCGAGCCCAATCTCCTTTATTTTGCGCTTCTAGTAGGCGCGACACTTGGAGGTAACCTAACTCCCATTGGAGCTTCTGCAAATATTACAGCCCTTGGACTTTTAAGAAGAGAAGGCTATGAAGTAAGTACCGGTGAATTTATGCGCTTAGGTGTTCCCTTTACTTTAGCTGCTGTTATAACGGGATATGTGCTGGTATGGTTTTTTTGGGGGGGAGCGGTGTGATCGGCACCCAAAACGAACATTCTCTACATGCTAGCCTAAAGGAATATTTTGGTCAATTAGGGGGAATTGTAGAAGGTAGTGTTGATGGTTTTGTGATTGATGTGGTTCAAGAAAATCGCTTGGTGGAGATTCAGACAAAGAATTTTTCATCAATTAAAAAGAAGTTGAGCCAATTACTTCAAGAGCATCGAGTTCACTTAGTTCATCCCATAGCGGCAGAAAAACAGTTGGTGACGATCGATCCCAAAACGGGAGAAATTTTAAGTATAAGAAAATCCCCGAAGAAGGGTAAGATTTATGATGTTTTTTCGGAACTGATTCGTATTCCGCATTTGATCACAAACCCCAACTTAACCATTGAAGTATTGTTGGTGGTTGAACAAGAAATACGTTGCCAAGATGGTAAGGGCAGTTGGAGACGTAGGGGGATAAGTATAATTGATAGGCGCTTAGCGAAGATCGTTGCTAGCCATGTACTAGGCAGTGTAAGTGATTACATAGGGCTCTTGCCAAAGGGATTAGAGAAGAAGTTTACTAATAAGGAATTGGCCAAGGAACTAGGGGTGCCCGTTACAACTGCTCGCAAGATTAATTATACTCTGAAAAAAGCCGGCATAATTACTGAAGTGGGTAAGACGGGAAATGAAATCATACATGAAATTGCTTAAGTAAAAAACTGTATTGCCCACTTGTGGGGTGTATGATATAGTAATTATTACTAATACTTATTAAAGGGGGAATCTCAGTAGATGAGAGTAATGACTGAACAAAACCTTAGGGATGCTTTTTCCGGCGAAAGCCAAGCGCATATGAAGTATCAGATTTATGCAGAAGTAGCCGAAAAAGAAGGTCTAAAAAATGTGGCAAGACTTTTTAAAGCAATCGCTTATGCAGAGTTAGTCCATGCCCGCAATCATTTAAAAGAATTAGGCGG
>DUPA01000088.1 GCA_012838515.1 Natronincola sp.
AGGAGTGGCGGTTGGCTTTTGAGAATTAAAGTAAATCAATGCACCTGAACCGTCCGGAATAAACATATACCCTTCTTCTTCTATATTTGCCGCGCCAAAATAGGGAAGCAAACTGATTGATGTTAGTGGGTAAGAAACTACCTTGTCTGTCTTGAGATCATGAACTTTGTCCGGAAAAGAAATACTGTCTGACGGTATCTTTACTACAAGGTTATCTCCTTCCAGATGATACTCAATGGAAGCTTTAAAGCGCCGCAAATCAGGAAATGGTGGATTTACATTGTAAGATTCATGAGCAGTCTGAGTATTTTCAGGCCTAAACCCGATTTCTTTCATTAACTCTATCGCATCTTCAATATCCCACTGCATGGCATTCCATTTAAGCAGTAACGTAGGCGTCTCATACAAACCGGTTATTTCTTCGGCCTTTACTTGTCCGATAGAGTCATATTTCATGGCATCTTTAACCAATACAAGGTATTCTTGTAAAACACGCCTTTTATCTGCGACTCTAAACCTCGGTTCAGAAACTTTAAGCCCATAATCACCGAGAAGCTCGTCTAAATCAACATTCATTATGCTATAATCTTCGCCACTATCGTACCCTTCCTCCAAACTAAAAAGAGCATAAAGGTCGCGAATAAACTTGCGATCCCGTGCATTCGAAATCTTATCAAGGATCTCATTGTTAAACTGTTCTTCCGAAATAATAGTGGGTAAATAATCCCTATCGTTCCACATCTTCCCGAATTCGTAATCAACACGTAACCCATTTTCCAAGGGTGTACTGCTAAATTGATCATGGCTGATTGAATCATTAAAACTATCCATCTGCATTTGTTGATTCGCCACATAATAAGTTAAGACAAGTTGCGAACCAAGCCTTGCTTTAGTAGAACCTCTCGCCTTCGTTTCCATCTCTTCTCTATCAGGTGGATTCGAAAACCATAAACTATCATCCTCTTTATGGCGAACTGCAATTTCAGCATTCTTTGGTAGATAGTAAAGTTCCAGAAACTCATTTTCACTAACTAATTCGAAACCATCAAGATGAGTTTGTGCAACACCAAAGGAGCTGATTGCACCCAAGATTAGGATTGTTGTGATCAGTATAAGAAACTTTTTAGAGTGCATAAAGAAAGATCCCCCTTCCAATTTGCTACAAGCCTAAGTGCGATGCACTACTTCGGTAACGACTTGTCGCACAAACAAGATTACTTGCTCAGAAAGACTCACAAATAACATACCTATGAACAAGGCGAAAGCCATGCCCATAATGGTGGAGATACAAGTGAATATTGTCTTCTTAAATGAATAATCATGTGTAACCATGACGGCACCAATAATAAGCAATATCACTGCCCATGATAACCCAAGGGTCATAAATAAACGATAGAAGGCACCTTCTTCGGCTATCAAAAAGTTACTGATAATAGTTAAAGGCACAACCGTTAAAACTATTGGAACCAGCGCGAACGCAGATGCTATATAAACATCCCTGAATGTTCCTTTCCCCTCCATGAGAGTCGTGAGTGCCCAATTAACCAAGCACCAAAGTAAAAATGGAACAACTACACTACCTATTTCCATAAGTAAATTTATTTTCGACAAATCAGCGGTATTAAAAATGAAACCCGTGTATTGCCGTGAAAAAACAAAGGATGCTACCACCAATCCCAAAATAATTGTGGCAGAAGATACCGTACCCATACCATCTGTTTTCAGCCTGTCAAATCCTTCAATGGGGTGCATAATCACATTAAAGGCGAACTTTAGACTTTCTGCTGTTCTTCTGATTGACGCCTTTAAACCTTTACCCTTTGGTAAAGTTGTTACGGCAACTTCATCGTAAACCGTTGGCTCAATCTTTCTATTTTGATAAAACTTATATAAGCCAACGACCAGCACTAGCAGTCCTAGAACAATCCAAGAAAAAGTGCCGAAATTTGCGTAAATTACTTCTTTGCGGTACAACTCAAAAGCTTTGGAGTACTCAGCACGATTTTGACCTAATTTAAAGTTTTTCATCGCTTCTTCGTATTGCTCGCGCCTTAGAAGTGTACGTCCAATTCCTGTATAAGCCAAGTCATTATTTGCATTCATGGCCAAAATTTTACCCCAAATAATTTCAGTTTGAGCATAATCCCCACGATCGTAGGCATCTAGTGCAGCCCAAATCAAAAGGGTATAATCAGTAGGTTCATAAACCGTTATTGAATTCATTTCGGAATCTAATACAAACATGGTTCTTCCGAAATGATCTAACGCAACTGGTCTTCTAACTTGGCCGTCATCAGTACCGATGTAACCAAAGACATAAAGTAAGTTTCCGTTATTGTCATAAGTAAAAACTCGCCCGCGATTAGCATCAAGTACACTATAGACACCATAATCTTGAACCGTAACATCAACTAGACGCGATGAACCACGCCGATTAGCCTCAGTCCACCGATTGGGAAACTCCACATCACCCATTGGCTCGCTAAAGCCTAAGCGACGCAAAAGATCCTCACCTTTAGGATTCAGTTTGCGTATCTTAGTTGCAATGCCACCTTCGTCTTCCTCTTTATCTTCATCGTGGGATACGGCATAAAGAAAACCCTCCGAATCTAAATCAAAACCGGTGTACTCGGTAGGTAAAAACGCCTGCATTCTTTTGCGTTGTTCTTTCGTGGCAAAACGGCTCCATAGATAGTCTGCAAGTTTAGGGGTAACGCGCGGCGCGCCCACAAAACCTCTAAATTGCCCATCTTCGCTAAAACTAATAAAACCTTCGAATAAGTCCCGTGAAACTACATACATTCTGCCATGTTGATCTACCCCAACTTTTAATGGTCGATACGAAAAATTAGGCGGTAAAATCCCTTCCACAGATGAACGCGGCTCACCAATGAAACGTTTCAAATTGCCCTCGGGATCCAGATGAACGATGCGGGCATTTCCCGTATCCGCGACATAAATATCCCCTTGTTGGGTGACAAAGACCCCCGAAGGAGTTTGAAAGGTTTCTTGATTATCAGAACCGAAAGATGAAATTGTCTGAAGTAATTCAGGATTATGATCCACAACAACAATACGGTTATTTCCTGTATCTGCAATGTAAAATCTACCGTCTTCGGTGATAAACATATCTCCGGGATTTCTCAATGTTCCCACCTTCAAATCATCACCGGAAATGACTTTAGATGGAAGGTAAGCCTGTGGCCCTGGTATTGAATCTCCCCAATAATCATAAATATAGTTATTATAAGGGACTGTGAAGTTCGTAATGGAACCACCCTGGGCAAGCACAATTCCGTTAGCCGCAAGTAATAACCCTATAAGAAGTATCCATTTTCCTCTCCAAACTTTCCGTAGCATACTGTTACCTACCCCTCTTTAACCTTTGTGTCTGTGGGCATAAAGCCCACAGACACAAAGGGTTTTACCATTTTTATTGCTTGAGGTACTCATCAATCATTGCTTGACCCTGAGGCTTAAACTCGTTAACAACGGTAGCTGCGACTCCGCCGCCCTTAATACCGCCAATTACACCACCAAAGGGTGTATCACCCTCCCACCAAGCACCAAGGAAGTTGTGGTAGTAAGCTGCATCTCCGTCAACTTCGTCAAATGCACGATTCAATACTTCGAAAGAAGTACGATCGAAAGCTCTGTCTCGAATCATGTCATCCATAACTTCATAATAATCTTCCAATGGGAACAAGAAGTTATCTAAAGCAACCATACCGAGCGGATAAGCAGAATTCTTCGGTAAGTATAAAGAGTCTGCAACACCGGGTCCGAAGACGTAATCATCTACATTCGGTCCTTTTGGTAAAGGAAGAACCGCATGAGTAAAGTCATAGTCGTTTGGGTTAATCTGCCAGAAAGGCATGAAGCCCAATGCTGTTCTACCAGTAACGAATTCTCTCATCTGGTAATCACCATAGCTGATTCCAAGTTCGTTTTCCCATTCGCCTAGCTTGCGAAGGGCTTCGATGGAAGCGGATTCATCAAGCGCATAATAGATTTTACCATCATCACCAAGACGAGTTACTGCACCACCATTACTAAAGACCATCATGCCAGCATCGATAAACGCAGAACCCCACTGGTCAACAATTCCGTCACCATCGGTATCCCGTGTAACAGCGCGACCGATTTTTTCAACGTTCTCCCAATTCCATTCTCCGCTTTCATAAAGCTCGAAAGGATCCGGTAAAGCTTCGCGCTCAAAAAGATCTAGGTTAATTACGGCAAAAGGAGCGTGTCCATAGTCATCCGGAACACCAACTGAAAAGTGTAGTTTTTTACCATCAAAGATCAGACGCTCATTTTTTTCCCTTGTAATAGGTGATAATGTTTCGAAATACTCTTCAGGTAAAATATCACTTACAGGGTAAAAGGCACCGCGAGTTGCCAACATGAAGTAGGAGTTATGTGGCAGTCTCCAAATGTCATAATTTGAGTCACCTGAGAGGTAACGATTTAGAGCAACTTCTCCAACCTCGCCCCAACCGGCTGTAACCATTTTAATTTCGCCGATATTAAATAGTTTCTTAGCTTCTTCTAGACGACCTGCCCTAGCTCCACCTTCATAAAAGGCTTCTAGGTTATCAAAGTGAGCAACAAAAGTTACTGTAGCACCTTTGAAGTCAATCGGACCGAAGTCCATACGATCAGACTCATAAGCAAATGCCATGCTGGATAATGCCAATACCATTAACATTACAAGCGCAAATCTAAAGGTTTTCATCAATTAAAATCCTCCTTTGATTGAGTTCATACTATACTTACACGAAGCCCTTTACTTTCCTTTAGCACCCCCTCTAATATGTAGCTGTTGGATTTATCCAACAGCTACATAGTTTCAATGAATACCAATCGGGTGTTTTAAATCCCCGATAGTAGCAGTAATTAACTTGCCTTTGCTTTAAGTTCGTAATTAGGTCCGAAAATTCCTGCCTAAAATTCAATGTTACCTAGTCTATCTTTTTACCATTGCTATACTATAATCTTATAACTTACTTATGGATTTCACAAAATAATCTAAAAATACCGATAGCATTATTCCTCGAAATATTCCGGAAACTGTGCTTTTAACGAGTCCTTTTCCACAATAACCATTCGAAGGTGATTTTCCATTATTTCCTCAGCAATATCACTGTTGCCATCTCGCAGTGCTTCGTAGATGACGTGGTGCTGCTTTAAGATTTTTTCCCAATTAAAATCTTGGGACAAGCGTAGAACCCTAACACGAAAAAAATCATAGTTGAGTTGATTGATCATGGCCCAGGTTCGGGATTTACCGCAAGCGCGAAAAATAGTTTCATGGAATTTATCATCTAGTGCATGCATTTGTATATAATTTTTGCTGCGAAAACTAATTTCCTGAGCAGCCAAATTAGACTCCATTTCAAAAATGTCATTTCTGGAAAGGTTCCCGGCTACATTTTTAATTATTGCTTTTTCCAGCAATTCTCTTACCCAACGCCCTTCCTCTAAATGGCGTAGATTAATTAAAGAAACGTATGTACCGCGCTGGGGCATAATTTCAACCAAGCCATCTTGAAAAAGATGAACAAATACCTCTCTTACAGGCGTGCGACTAACTTGAAATTCATCAGAAACTTCTTGTTCAGACATCTTAGTACCGGGCTTTAGATCAAGATGGAGTATATTGTATTTTAACGTTTGATAGACGTACTCCCTTGCTGAGCCGCGCCCCTTGAGCTTTCGAATTGCGGTTAAATCAAGTATGACCATCGCCTCCAATAACTACCATGGTAGCATAGTTTAATAATACGTAACAATTACCTAAAAGTCAAGCTAACCCTTAACGTTCCCACCATCTTCATGTTCAAAAGGAAATAACTATTAGCAACCTAACATAATCAAATTAATTTCCCAATAAGAAATGGTCTTTTTTAATTAGAACAATGAGCCTAAACCCCTGAGAAAGCATTAAACCCACCATCTACATTAATAATTGTACCCGTAACAAATTTACTTGCATCCGATACCAGCCATAACAGGGTTCCGACCAAATCTTTAGGATCACCGAAGCGTGCCATGGGTGTGTTTGTCAAGATTTTGTTACCCCTTTCGGTATACTCGCCGTTTGGTTGAATCAATAACGAATAATTCTGTTCGGCAATGAAGAAACCGGGTGCAATTGCATTAACCCGTATCTCCGGTGAATACTCTTGAGCCATATATACCGCCAACCATTCTGTAAAATTATTAATAGCTGCCTTTGCCCCTGAGTAACCAACAACGCGCGTCATTGGACGGAATGAAGAAGCAGAAGATATATTTACTATTACACCCCTGCCTGAGTCTGCCATTACAGAGCCGAAAATCTGTGAGGGTAACAAGCTACCTAAGAAATTAAGATCAAACACTGCACTTAATTCTTGTATAGGCAAATCAAAAAAAGTTTGCTTAGGATTCGTTGTGGCACCTGCACGATTGCCCCCTGCCCCATTAACCAAAATATCAATGGAGCCAAATTTATCCAGGACTTTTTCCTTAACCTTAATAAGTGTATTTCGATCCAGTACATCAGCCTCAAGACCTAATGCCACACCGCGACAATCGAGTATTTCTTGCACAACTGCATCGATTCGGACGGTGTTTCTAGCTAAAATCACCACATTTGCGCCAGCCGCCCCCAATGCTTTTGCCATCTCACTACATAAAACACCACTACCTCCCGTAACAATGGCGGTACGACCGGAAACATCAAATAATTCACATTCCTTTTTAATGGTAAACATCCTTTCCGTATCTATAAATTCTCGGTGACATAGGAAAAACCATTATAAGTAAAAACACTCCACAACCGCATCTAAAAGACTTAGTAATCAAGTACTTGGTTCTAGAAAACCGCACTCGATCCTTTTTAGCATACCGCATGGAGTGTTGTGTATTTCTATTGCAAAGCCATGTTTAGATAAAGCGGAACCATGAAAAGTCGAATTCTGTTCCCGGCAAGAAGATAAACCTCACTTCGTGTTTACCTTCAATCTGATCTAAGCTAAACGTTTGCTCTTTGTATTCGCTACTTTGAACAAATTCTAAGGATTCCCTTCGTTCACCTTTCTTACTAATGAAGCGAACTTGCACATTGGTTCTTTGAAGAGACGTTTTTCCGCACAAGATAATTCCGGAAATCCCTGCGCTTCCAAAATCGAATTCGCCAAAATCTAAGGTAACATTATTACCAATTTGCTCAACGTTCTTTCCACGTAGAGTAAAACTATCTCCGTATATTTGCTCATTTTCACTTGCGTAAGTCTTCATAAGTGCTCTTTTTTGTTTTTCAAAAATGAAGCCTTTGATGTGCATCTTGTTGTGGGTCACCATATACAAAGAGGTAATGCCCCGCAAACGTTTGCTCAGTTTATAGGTATCTTCCTGATAAACATTCCAAATCATTTCTTTTTGATAAATCACATCTGCCAACAATTCACTACCTGCTTCACCGGGGACCCCTTCCCAAATCTGAACAGGGTATTCTTCATTGTTTAATGTAAAGAAAGGAATGGTGATTGTATCGGAGCCTTCAGAACCAAAGTCAAGATCAATAAAACCTACCTGACTTTCACTGTCCCGTCCTGTTGCAACTCCCCTTTCGTTTCCTGTTCCAACTTCACCGCTGCTATAATCGTAGAGACCGCCGGTTACAAACTCGTAAGGGTTCTTGTACATCTTGCCCAAGCCTTCCGCTTGAAACTCAAGCTCGGAAATTATTCTATAACGGTCTGTTCCGTTTTTGCTCATACAACGCAAGCGAAAATCGCCATCCCCAAGGGCAATAACTTTAACCTCATTACCGCTGATCTCTAACTTAGCTAGTTTCGATTCAATACCCCCACCCGTTACAACTTTCCACTCGAGGTCTTGGTATGAGGCATCCCGAGGATATATTTCCGCCTTAACCACTATTTCGTTTTGTTTCTTTGTTAATGTGCGATTGGGTTCACATATGAGCTCTACTTTCCTTATGGGCACTTCGTCTTCTTTACCGGTTATGCATGGACGAGGGGTGTTTTGCAATAATGTCGTAATTCCATCAATTCCGGCAATAGCCGCAGGTTCCGATTTTAATGAGATCGTTTCCGTTGGCAATCCTTTCGATGAGACTTCAACAGTGACAAGTCCTTTTTCAAATGTGGAACCGATGATTGCCATTAACTTACCGCTAAATAATCGTCTGCTTAAACCCTTATATTGATCAAAATCGGTACTGTCACCATTATCGAGACCAATGAGCCTAGCCGCGCCCTTAACATTCACTTTAACTCGATTAGAAGCATTTTCCACGGGATTACCGTGGGCATCTTCGGTAGAAATTTCAACAAATATGAGATCTTCGCCATCTGCCTGCAAATTGATCTTGTTAGGTCTAAGTCTAATTTTTGTGCCATCGCCAAAAGAGCGACGGACTTGGGTTGCAATTATGTTGCCATCTTCGTCGTAGGCAGTTGCTTTCAATTCCCCCGGTTCAAAAGGAATCTTCCAATCTGCAATGTAAAGATAATTCGGCTGCCTCATGTCTTGTTCACCGATTAACTTACCATTGAACTCAAGCGAAACACGGGGTGCATTTGATGTTACTCGAACATCAATAATTTGTCCGGGATTAAAATCCCAATATGGAAAAATATGCACCATTGGATGGGTTTGGTAATCTGTCCAACCCGCCTGATATATATAGAAAGAGTCCTTTGGGAATGTAACTGTATCAATCTGTCCGAAATACGAGTTCTTAGTGTGATACGGAGTTGGTTCACCGATATAATCAAAACCTGTCCAAAGAAATTGGCCGAGGGAAAAGTCTGTTTCCCTTTCCACATCAAGACAATTTTCCGGACTTTTAGCTCCCCAACTAACGGGACTGTTACCCAAAGATGAGCACTGTTCATCGTCGTCAGCCAGTATTGATGCCTCTAAAGGAAAATGATAAATTCCTCTGCTTTGAACCACGGAACTGGTTTCACTGCCATAAATCACCCAATCGGGAAAAGCCTTATGATGCTCTTCGTATAAAGTGGGACCATAATTATATCCAACCACCTTTAGCTCATCCGCGCATATCTGCGTATTTTTCCAAGGCATATAGTTTGAACCAAAAGTTAGAATCCCATTTTCTTTCGGATCGTGCTCTCTAACTGCATCCATCAACATCTTTGTCAGTTCAAGTCCGCGCTCTCCCGCATGAGTATCGTAAATCTCATTTCCTATACTCCACATTAGAAGACTTGGGTGATTACGATCTCGACGCACCCAACTTCTTACGTCCTTAAGTGCCCAGTCTTTGAAAAATCGAGCGTAATCGTAGGTTGTTTTTCTTTGCTCCCACATATCAAAAGCCTCAGAAACAACAAAAAAGCCCATTTCATCTGCTAAATGCATCAAGCCGCGAGCGGGCATATTGTGTGCGGTTCTAATGGCATTTACGCCCATATCCTTTAAAATATTCAATCGGTGTCTTAAAGCCGCTATATTGAAAGCCGAACCAAGTGCACCTAAATCGTGGTGTTCACAAACGCCATTAAGTTTTAACTTTTCGCCATTAACTAAAAGACCTTTATCCGGATAAAGCCGGACATCCTTAAATCCAATATTTTGTTCCTTAGTTTCAATCACTTCGCCCTCGAGTTGTTCACCTTCCCTGAAATGGCGCATTATGGTCACCAGCCTGTACAAATTTGGTTCCTGGGGACTCCAACGCTTAGGATTTTCCATAACGAGGCTTTGCTTGTCAATGTATGACCCAAGTTTATCTTCTAGTGAAACTATTGATTCAGCGAAAACTTCGCCATCTTTTTCAAGTCTATGAACCAACTCCACTTCAGAGGTCAACTCTAATTCTGTTTCGATTTCAATTTTCCACTTAGCATCTTCTTTCAATTGGCTTGTGGAAACATACACGCCATGGGTTTGAATGAAATCATCATTGCGTAATTTTAACCAAACATCGCGATAAATACCTGCCCCCGAATACCAACGACTGTTTGGACTTTGATGCACAACTTTAACAAGTATTTCATTATCGCCCGGTGCTAATGCATCAGTAATCTCATACTCAAATGATGAATAACCATATTTCCAATCCCCAATCCATTGCCCGTTAATAAATAAAGAACAATCCATATATACACCTTCGAAGTATATAAACACGCGTTTAGCCTCTGGATATTTTAAATTCCTACGATACCAGCCAATACTGTTATCGTAGAGTTTTTCGGTATCATAAATTAACCAATCATGGGGTAACTCAACGGGTTCAAAAGTCAGGCCCTCAGATGTTTTAACATCGATATTAGTTTTAGCAAATTCCCATCCATAATTTAAAGAATAAATTGTTGTCATTGTCCAAAACCCACTTTCCTTGTCATGGTCTTCGTGACTGTCGTTTCTAGATCGTTGTTACAAATCCTGCCCATAATAACGAGTATTTTATAAAAACACATTCAAAATATCTTAAAAATTGTTTTAGCTAAGTAAAATATGGGTATTTTAGCTTAAAGTTAGTTATTGACTTTCACCAAAACTTAATATATTATTCATGTGTACTACCATGGTAGTGTAAAACGTATCAATAATAAAGATTTGAGGAGGTCAGTTATTGTGCAACAAGTTCTTAGCCATGGAAGAAATAGAAAAAGAGCGGTCATTAATTATCTGAGTAAATACTGGACTCTATACTTGATGCTATCGATTCCTATTACTTATTTTATTATTTTCCGTTATATACCCATGACGTACATCCAAATAGCTTTTAAGAAGTACAGCATTATACAAAATCCTTGGCAAATGCCTTGGGCAAAAAATAACGGGTTTGAGTATTTTATAAGGGCCTTTTCAAACCGGGATTTTCTATATGCACTTCGCAACACAGTTATGTTGAATCTGCTTGATCTGATTATAGGCTTCCCGGCCCCAATTATACTAGCGTTGCTCCTCAACGAACTAACCTTTAAACGTTTCAAACGTTTTACACAGTCCGTAGCATATATGCCCCATTTTCTATCATGGATTATTATTTCCGGACTTGCTAAGCAATTACTTGCACCTTCCACCGGCCTTGTAAATATAGCGTTAAATAAATTAGGCTTTGCCTCCATACCATTTTTGACTAAACCGGGTCACTGGGTGGCTACCTATGTATTTTTAGGAATTTGGAAAAACGTTGGCTGGAACACCATCATTTATTTAGCTGCTTTGACTAATATTAATCCGGAATTGTACGAAGCTTCAGCAATCGATGGAGCCGGTCGTTTCCAAAATATTCGCTATATAACCCTGCCGGGACTTCGTCCCACAATAGTTACATTGCTCATTCTAAGCCTAGGTCATATCTTAGGTAGTGAATTCGATAGACCATTTGCGTTAAGTAACTCTTTAGTAAGCGGTGTTTCTAACGTCATATCAATATTCGTCTATCAATACGGAGTTAGGGGCTTACAATTCTCTTTAACAACAGCCGTGGGACTTTTCCAATCTGTAATTAGCGTATTTTTTCTCCTAGGAGCCAATGCGTTTGCTAAGAAATTTGGCGAACGCGGCATCTGGTAATAGAAAGAAGGGATCTTGTTATGATTAGATCTAAGACATATAAAGCAGGAGATTTAATAATTGTATTCTTTTGCATTCTTTTAATCATTGCCTGCTTGCTACCTATGCTTAATGTTCTTGCCCGCTCTTTGAGTAGCTCTGAGGCCCTGATTCGCAACGAGGTGATGCTTTGGCCCAAAGGTTGGAACTTAAATGCGTACCGTCTAGTCCTCGGTGATAGCAAGTACACTTGGTCCTTAGCCTGGACCGCGATCCTCACAGTGATTAGCACAATAGTCTCCATGGTGATGACCATTCTATGTGCTTATCCCCTGACGTATGCCAATTTAAAAGGTAGAGGTTTTTTCAACACCTTAATATTGTTCACAATGTATTTTAGTGCGGGTACAATTCCCCATTACTTGCTTTACAAAGACTTAGGTTTACTAAATAATCCTTTAGTATTAATTATTCCAAATAGCCTTAGTGTTTTTAATATGATTATTATGCGCAGTTTCTTTTATGGAATACCGGCTAGTTTGCGCGAATCGGCAGAAATAGACGGTGCAGGACCCATTAGGATCTTATTCAATATCTACCTGCCCCTGTCTAAGCCCGTAATGGCCACATTATCCTTGTTTTATGCCGTGGGTCGCTGGAATGGCTTTTCAGATGCATTAATGTATATGAACATCCGCAAGTACCATCCTATTCAACTTTTACTTTATAACATCCTTAACAGCATTACCAGTATAGAAGTGGCTACCCAAGAAGGGTTCGCAAGTGCACCGGGTCTCTCGGCCACATTACAAGCGGCAACGGTTATGTTCGCAACGGTGCCAATTCTCATGATATATCCTTGGCTACAAAAATACTTCATTGCCGGGGCTACTTTAGGTGCTATCAAAGATTAGCCCCACCACTACTTTTGGTTTTAGAGACACTTAGTGTCTATATAAAACAAATAAAAAAAGAAGGGAACGGTTTTATATGCACAAGAATCGCGTTTTGATTATCAGTTTTGCTTTACTTCTCATGTTGGCTTTTGTGGGCAGTACAATTTTTGCCGCTGACCCGGGTTTTGTAGACGGTCGTTTTACAAAAACACGTAAGATCACCGTTGAAATCTATGATAGGAGTAATCCAGGCGGGAGCCCACCTGAAGATAACTTCTACACAGACTTTATTAAAAAAGGCTTGCTAGAAGACCATAACATCGAAGTTGAGTTTATTCCTGTACCACGCTGGACCGAAGATGAAGCCATTAATAATTTATTAGCAGCAGGAGATGCCCCGGATATCGCCGTTACCTATAGCTATCCAACCATTCAAGCTTACGCAAACATGGGTGGGGTAACGGATCTAGCCCCCTACCTTGAGGAATATAAGACCTATTTACCTGATCTTTGGAACCTACTTGGTGACACCAACATTTATTATAACCGGGATCCCGAAGAAGGTACTATTTGGGCAATCGAGGCCATTCTATTTCAGAACAAACGCATCAACACCTTCGTCAGGGAAGATTGGTTAAACAAGCTTGGACTTGACGAACCCACAACATTAGAAGAGTTCGAAAATATGCTAAGGGCGTTTAGGGACAATGCCGAGCTTCTATTGGGTAAAGATGCCGATAAGATGGTTCCCTACACCACGAGCTTTGACGTTGGTTGGAGAAACGATCATCTCATAACATCCTTTATTCCTGAAGATTTCTCCGAAAGAGATGCCTACGTATATGGTTTTGACGATAGACACCTCCTCTTCCCCAACTATAAAGAGGGTGTCCGTAAACTCAACGAATGGTATAACGAAGGATTAATTTGGCAAGATTTCGCCCTTTATGGTGCCGGAGATCAAACGGAAGATAATATGCTTAAAGCAGGATATGTCGGTGCTTTCATGCATAACTGGGACTACCCCTACCGTGATGGCCAAGAAGGTATTCATGCAAACTTGAAAAAACTAGTTGGTGAAGATGCAGCTTATATCGCAGTAGAGCCTTTCAAAAACGATGCCGGCATCTACCGCAAATACCTCAGTGCACCGGTTGACCGGAAAATATTTTTCCCATCAACCAACACCGAACCGCTCGCTTCATTGTTATATCTAAACTGGGTTTCAAAACTGGAAAACCGTAGTTTCCTTCAAATCGGTGAGGAAGGTGTATCGCACGCCATTCAAGAATCCGGTGCCGTTCAAGCATTACCTGTAACAGGTGAAAAAATAATGAATTCACCGCAAAACATTGACTACACCATCACCATTAACGGCCTTGATCTTGGAGATCCGACCTTGAACTCTAGGTCAGTAGCACTGAACTATTCAGGTGTAGATAGCCGATTTATTGAAAAAGCTTATAACATCACCAGCAACGAAGCCCGCTACGGCCAAAACATCCAAGTCGGTGAAATCGAGTCTGAACAAGGTATGGGAACTGTATTGAGCGAAAAACGCAATAACCTTTTAGTTCAATCAATCGTTGCTAAACCAAATAGCTTTGATTCCGTGTGGGACCGTGCTTTCCAAGACTACTTGCGTTCCGGTGGTCAAGCCATTATCAACGAGCGTGCAAAGAAATACGATGATTCTTACTAGAATTTAATAAAAAATGGACCGCTGTACTGATAGGCGGTCCGTTTTTCATTATCTTATAATCTTTAAAGCTTTATTCTAAATGGAGAAGCAGGTAAACCCGCCTTATTAAAAAGGAGCACTCCCCTTGGATTGTCTCTCCAAGCATAACGTACGATTTGTGGTTCTTCAACCTGCTGACTATAAAGTAGAACTGTTTCCCCGTCATACTCTGCCGTGGCTGGATGAAACTCTCCATCTTCGCCGCATATTTCAAAATTGGAAGATTCATGTTCCTTAACTACGATTCCCTCAGACACATTAGTAAAGATCAGCTTAGCTTTCGAACCCTCTCTTCTCGCCTCCTCCAGTATAGGGCCTTTGGAAACGACTTCTTCCCCATAAATTAATTCTCTAGCAATCAATAACAATCTTTCCCCAACACTTTTCTTATTTTGGGGATGTAGATCGTTTTCTTCACCAATATCAATGGTTACAACCATCCCGGTTTGGGGTATATTTAAGGATTTAAGTTGCTGCTCCCGCAAAACCGCCCAGTTGTAACCCACTATACCCTCGGGCGTTGTCTGAAAATTAGGTAGCTGAACGTATAAAAAGGGTAACTCAGGCTGACCCAAAGTAGAACGCCAATTAGCCACCATGTTTTCAAATAGACCGGCATAGCTTTCGGGTGAATCAGTGTTTGATTCCCCTTGGTACCATAAGACTCCCTTAAATGCATAGCCACTAAGGGGCGCAATCATACCATTAAACACCCCACTGGGCTTATATTGAAAAGCAGTCAAATGAGGTAATGATTCCATTGTGGCTCCCACTTTGTACTTCCAAGGACCTTCTAGATCGATAAAGAACGGTCCCCCTTCAATGCAATAGTCTTTACCCTTTACAAATCCCCCCACATCCCGATTGCTTATAACTCTTAAAGCAATGGTATTGACGCCGGGTTTAATAACTCCCGACGGTATAGGGTATTTTCGCGGTGGATACATATAACCCGTCTCTCCAACCAAGGTCCCATTAAGGTAAACTTCATCGGCATCAATAATAGCCCCTAGGCGAAGCAACAAATCATGTTCAAGCATTTCTTCGGAAATTTCAACCTCTTTGCGAAACCAAACAGACCCATTAATCGGCTCTAGTTCACTACCTCGCCAAGAATTGGGAATATAGAAGCTTTCCCAGTCATCATCATTAAAATCCTTCTTCTCCCAGGAACCAACACCTAAATCTTTATCATTGAGAGTTTGATACCACCGATTCATCTCTTCCACTTCTTGACGGATAGTATCTTCCACATACCCGGGTTTTTTATATTTTGCAACGTCCTCTTCATAACCACCGATTTGTTCTATAACTTCTTCACTCATCCAAGCCTCAATGGGAGTCCCGCCAATGGCAGTTAATACTAGACCAACCGGAACCCCGTATTTAGCATAATGGGCCTTGGCAAAAAAGTAGCCCACAGCGCTAAAATCCATAATCGTCTCTGGAGTTACCGAACGCCATTCTCCTCCGGACAAATCTTCTCTCGGAGCAGAAAAATCATAAACCATTGGCACTTGTAGTTGTCTAATAAAAGAGTGCTCAGCGTTTCGCACTTCATCTTCATAAAGATCTAAAGTACGATTAATGGGAAACTCCATATTCGACTGACCACCCAGTAGCCATACATCTCCAATCAAAACATCGGAAATCATAATTTCTTCAAACCCATTTGTTATCCTCAATTCAAAAGGACCCCCGGCAGACATGGGCTCTAGTTTAAGCTGCCAGTCGCCTGATGGTTGGGTTTCAACAGTATAGCGTTTATCTCTAAATTCAACATTTAAAGACTCATTGGCGCCTGCCTTGCCCCAAATAGTTATTGGCATATCCCGTTGTAAAACCATGCCATTTCCAAAAACCTGTGCCAGGGTAATGCTGCTACGTTGATTTGTCATAAATAGATCACTTCTTTCCTAAGCTAAGTATCGAACTTTGTCTGTTTATCCCTTTAGTGCACCGGAAGTCATTCCTTTGATAACTTGTTCTTGTAGGAAAACATAAATCAAGATTAAAGGTAAAGCCGCTAAAGTTAATGTGGCCATAATCAAGGGTATGTCAATACTATATTGTCCTTGGAAGTTCCACAAACCCATTGTTAAATTCCAGTTTTTCTTACTTGTTAATAAGACAAGCGCGTAAATAAACTCATTCCAAAGCATGATAAAGTTGTAAATGGCAACTGTTGCCAAAGCAGGCTTTGATAATGGTAGGAGCACTTTGCTATAGATCTGAAAATGGGAGGCACCATCCATAAATGCGGCTTCTTCAAGCTCCATAGGCACATCTTTCATAAAGCCTGTGAGAATAAAAATGGAGATGGGTAGGCTAAACGAAACATAAGGGCCGATTAACGCAAGCAAACTATCGTAAATGCCCAGTGCTTTAGTGAGATTATACACCGGAATTAGTGTGATGTGAATAGGTATCATCATTCCCGCAACAAAAGCACCATAAATTAAACCGCTAAAGCGAAACCTGATTCTACTAAGCACATAACTGGCCAAAGAAGAAGCTAATAATATCAAAAAAACCGAAACAGCTGCCACGCCCACACTGTTAAAGAAAAATCTAAAGAATCCACCTTCAATCACTTTTAAATAATTACTGTAAAGAAACCTATCCGGTGCAGCCCACACAGGGTTCATCAGAAATTCCATTCTACCCTTTAAACTTGTGTTGACCATGAAAATAAATGGATAAAAGCTGATAACTAACCACAAAAAAGCAAAACAATATAAAAGAAGCGTTTTTACACCTTTCTTTAGCATCACAGAGCGCTCCCTTCATATTCTTTTCGACGGGCACTTCTCATAAAAATACTCGACACAACAACGCCTATGGTAAATAAGGCAACTGCAATGGTACTCCCATACCCCATGCGAAAGTGATGAAACGAACGTTTATACATATATGTTGCCAATAATTCCGACGCATGGCTCGGCCCACCACCACTCAAAACATGAATCAAGTCAAAATACTTTAAAGAACCGACCAAAGAAAGTGTAGCCGCATTAGTAATCGTGGGCATTAGTAATGGTATTGTTATGGTCCAAAACGATTTCCAAGGCGATGCACCATCTATCTTAGCCGCCTCGTACAATTCTTCCGGAATTGCGGTCATCGCCGCCATAAACAGGATCATGTAGAAAGGAATGAACTGCCAGTTTATTGCATTTATAACTGAATAAAGTACAATCTTCGGATCACCGAGCCAATCTTGAATCCAATGATATTTACCGATTGCCTCCAAAAACATATTAACTAATCCAAATGTAGGTTCATAAACATAGCGCCATAACATTCCAATTGCCACAGAGGACATTAAATAAGGTAAAACATAGATCGTCTTTAAAGGTTTAGTCCACCAACGACCACCATTTAACAAAAGCGCCAGACCTATCCCAAAGGGAAGCTGAACAATAATGGAAACCACAACAAGAATGAAATTGTTCTTGAGTGCGCGAAAAAAGACCGGATCGCGCATCAGCTCGCTCCAGTTTTGAAAACCGATGAATATCTTCTGCCCGATGCCATCCCATCGAAATAACGAATAATAAAAAGAAATGGGAATTGGCGCTACTATGTAAAGTACAAAAAAGAAAGCTGCCGGGATCAAAAAAAGAGAAATAACAAAGTTTTCCCTACGGTACCATGGTAATTGCTCAAGTTTCTTCATGAACTTTCACCTCTTTTTTGGGAAGGCGAGGAGGGAGGTAACTCCCCACCTTCACTTGTGACTACTTTTCATTATGATAACGCTTCGCCGCTTCTTCCATGGTTTTAGCGGCTTCTTCAGGAGTCATTTCCAATCCAAAAAGTGCTTGGGTTGTGTCAAGATGAACTTGGGCTAACTCCGGTGGAAGCGATTGATCGTACCATAATTGAACCGTATCAGATCCACTTACGGCCCCATATATTTTTTGCATCATGGGATCACTAATTCTTTCACCTATATTTGAGCCAAATGGCGGAATGTGACCATTATCAATTAACATCTGTGCAGCCGTATCATCACTGAGATACCCTAAGAATTTTGCTGCATACTCTTTATGTGCAGATTTTTGGGCAATGGAGAAATAATTATCTCCCGGTGTACCCACTAGATTAGAAGGATCTCCTTTGCCCCCATCGATACCGGGGAATACGAAGAAATCTAAGTGTTCTAGCATAGAATCATTTTCAGCTTTAATCGTTCCATAAGCCCACGAACCCATAAGATACATGGCGGCACGCTCGGTATATAGCAGATTACGTGATTGGGCTAAGTCTTCATCCATACTTTGGAAGCCCCTGGGGAAAGCACCTTTACGTACTAAATCTTGTAAATATTCGCCTGCCTTAATAAAACCTTCCGAAGCGAATGAACCACCGTTAACTCGCATCATGGCGTTATAAAATTCCTCAGGTCCCGCAACACGATCAACTAAGTACATGAAATACATCGAACCGGTCCATTTGTTAGCATTAGCTAGGGCAAATGGGGTGATGTTATTCTTGTTAAAAACTTCCATAACGTCTAACAGTTCCGAATAGGTTGTGGGAACTTCTAAACCAAAACGCTCGAATATATCAGTTCTATACCACACCAATGCTGAAGCCATATTTACAATGGGCACCCCATAAACACGGCCATTGACCACACCTAAATCTAGAGCAACCGGCAAGAAATTGTCATAAATTCCTTCGTTATTAAGGGCATCAGTCATATCCCAAACCTTACCGGCATTAATATATGTTTCGAGAGGACCACCACCCCAAGACATGAAAATGTCAGGTTCATCATTCGCACCCATGGCGATCATCAATTTTGTTTTATACTCATCATTAATAATCTGTACCTCTTCAATTTTTACATTAGGATAATCCGCTTCAAATCGGCGAATCGCATCTTGGATAGTATACTGTGCCGCACCCTCGTTAGTATGAATATGCCAAAGAGTTAAATTAACTTGCTGTGCATAAACGGACAAACTAGAACCAAGCAAAAGACTGATCACCAACAAATACAATGTTGCTTTTTTCATTAAAGACCATCCCTTCTAGTTTTCGTTAAAGACCTGCACCACTCAGATGTTTACATTAACTGGTTACATCTCCTCCTTCATCTACTTTTATATCCACAAGAATCGCGGATCAATAACTCCCCCTCCAAAAGAACACGTGTATTCTTTCGAACGGGAAATTCAATTTGCTTAACGAGTTCCTCTGTTGCCATCTGGGCCAAGTCATCGAAAGGCACTCTGATCGTGCTAAGTCCCGGTTCAACGTATGAAGCCAACATAATATCGTCGAAGCCTATTAAACGCACATCATCAGGTATCTTAATTCCTCTTTTCTTTAATGCTCGCATACAACCGATTGCCATCATATCATTCGCGGCAAAAATGCCATCAGGCAGATTTCCCTCTTTAGCCAGCTTTTCACCACAAGCTTCACCGCATAATTCGTGGAAATTGCCTTGGAAAATAGAAATTTGGTTTTTTGAAAGACCATGGTCCTCACAAGCTTTTAAAAATCCCTCTTTTCGCTCTAACGCATCTCGAGAGGTCTGAGGTCCGGCGAGGTGCAATATATTAGTAATACCCATGGACAAAAGGTGGCTTGTTGCTTTATATCCTCCTTGATAATCATCCACCGCCACATAACTATGGAGGGTGTGGAAATTAGTAGGTGGCTTAGTTAACCTAAAAAACGGAATATTAGCATGTTGAAGGTGATGAATGTACGTTTTTTCCATATCAAAATAACTACCGACTATTAAGGCCCCTTCGAATTGCTTTGTGGAAATTTGCCACTGCAAGAAAGGATTGATGGAACCTTCTTGTGTACCGAAATGAAATACTAAATGATAACCTAATTTTTCAGCAGTCACATATATAGAATGTAGATACATCATTGCATATTGGCTATCTCTTTGGCTTTGAGACGGTGATATGCTGGGCCAGGTAACTAAAACAGCTATGGTCTGTTTCTCGTGTTTCCCGCGCTGTTTCTCGTAACCTAATTCCGAAGCAGCTTTTAAAACTTTAGCCGCTAACTCCGGATTTACAGTTCTCTGACCGTTTAACACCCTACTAACGGTTGCCAATGACGTTCCGGACAATTTTGCTATATCTCTTAATGTTGGCATTTGCTCTTCCTTCTCTAATTTTACTTCCATAACGTTCTTTGCATTTGTTATGTGTTTCCATATAGTTTTTCAAAATCCTTCTTTATAACGTAAGTTTGGGAAAATATTTTCTAAAAGACCCGTTGATTATCCTAAAAATCAATGGGTCGCAAGTGCTCTATTTAATTTTGGAAATAACCTTACCGGTAATACCCTCCAGCCACCCTAGTTCGTGGGCAAGTCTCAAGATAGTATAGCGTTCGCGAATATTCATGGCATTTAAGAGAGCGTTTTCTACCTTTTCCTTCGTTAATCCCAATTCTTCGCGAACATAGTTAATCTTCCCCTGAATTAATAATTTCTCATACCAGCGTATTGATGGTAGATCAACCAAGATTTCTTCAAACACAACTTTTAGTCGATCTGATCCCTCAACCTTCACTCTATTAGCCATTTCCCCATAGAATAAAAGCATAATCCCGGTGGCATAGCCCACCATTTGCCCATGTAAACCAATTGATCGACCCTCTTTTATGGATTGAATCTCCCAAAAATGTGCCAAATGATGTTCTGAACCGGATGCCGGTCGAGAGGTACCATGCATAGTTATGGCTTCTCCGGATAAAATTAAACCCTCCATTATAGCATGCACAAATTCATGATCTATTATGGAGGAACTTCGAAGCTTTTCTATACAAAGCTCCAAAACCTGATCAACTCGTCCTTGTATTATTGAACAGTGATGTTCCCCTCGGAGCAAACTGCTGAGCCTCCAATCAGCCCTAGCAATCACTTTTCCCAGCAGATCGCCGATACCTGCTTCAATCATGTGACGAGGTGC
>DUPA01000089.1 GCA_012838515.1 Natronincola sp.
CAAGAAAAGCAAGGGAATTAACACGACGCAAAAGTGCCTTAGAAATATCTTCTTTGCCGGGTAAACTAGCAGATTGTAGCTTAACTGATCCCGAATTATGCGAAATATTTATTGTGGAAGGCGACTCGGCCGGCGGAACCGCAAAGCAAAGCAGGGACAGACGCTTTCAAGCAATTTTGCCATTAAGGGGCAAAATCCTAAATGTGGAAAAAGCAAGACTGGATAGAATTTTAAGTAATAATGAAATCAGGGCAATGGTGACAGCTTTCGGGACGGGCATTGGTGAAGATTTTGAAATTGAAAAAGCACGTTACCACAAAATCGTACTCATGACCGATGCAGACGTGGACGGTGCCCATATTCGCACTTTGCTTTTAACTTTCTTTTACCGTTATATGCGTCCTCTCTTAGAACACGGCTATGTGTATATTGCCCAGCCACCTTTATATCAAGTGCGTAAAGGAAGACAATCATTTTATGCCTTCGATGATGCAGAATTAAATGAGATCCTTGAGCGCGAGGGAAGACAAGGCTCAACAATTCAGCGTTACAAAGGCTTGGGTGAGATGAATGCCGATCAGCTCTGGGACACAACCATGGATCCTGAAAGGCGCACTATTTTACAGTTAAAAATTGAAGATGCTCTTCTGGCTGATGATATTTTTACCACTTTAATGGGTGAAAAAGTGGAGCCAAGACGAGAGTTTATTGAAGCGCATGCTAAAGAAGTTACAAATCTTGATATTTAAATTGAGGGGTGGATCTATTTGAGTATTAATTTGCATAACGGAAAGACAATCCCCATAAAAATTAGTGATGAAATGAAAACTTCATACATTAATTATGCCATGAGCGTCATTGTGGAACGGGCCTTACCGGATGTTCGAGATGGACTTAAACCTGTACAGCGTAGAATTTTGTATGGAATGATGGAGCTGGGAAATCGCCATGATCGACCACATAAAAAATCAGCCAGAATTGTGGGGGAAGTAATGGGTAAATATCATCCCCACGGTGATAGCGCTATTTATGATGCCATGGTTAGAATGGCCCAGCCATTTTCTTACCGTAATATGTTAGTCGATGGGCACGGAAACTTTGGTAGTGTAGACGGTGATCCCGCTGCAGCAATGCGTTATACAGAAGCGAGATTATCAAGGTTAGCCGCCGAAATACTTAAGGATATTGAAAAAGATACGGTGGATTTTGTACCTAACTTTGACGAAACATTAGAACAACCGGCTGTAATGCCAAGTAAATTCCCTAATCTCTTAGTTAACGGCGCCGCGGGTATTGCCGTGGGTATGGCAACTAATATTCCTCCCCATAATTTAGGTGAAGTAACAGATGCTTTAATCGAGTTAATCGATAACCCAGATACCGATATCAAAGAATTGATGGAATATGTAAAAGGTCCCGATTTTCCCACAGGTGCAATCATTCAAGGAAGAGATGGGATTAAGGATGCATATACAACCGGTAGGGGAAGAATAAGAGTAAGAGCTAAGAGCCAGATTGAGCAAATGGCTAACGGCAAAAGTAGAATACTCATAACGGAACTTCCTTATCAAGTGAATAAATCTCGTTTAATTGAAAAAATTGCCGAATTGGTTAGGGAAAAACGTGTTGAAGGTATAACCGATTTACGTGACGAGTCAGATAAATCGGGTATGCGCATTGTTATAGAAATGCGTCGTGACGCTGATCCACATGTCGTCTTAAATCGTCTTTATAAACACAGCCAATTAGAAGATACCTTTGGTGTTATAATGCTGGCCTTGGTTGATGGCGAGCCCAAAGTTTTGAATTTGAAGGAAGTTCTTAATCATTATTTAGATCACCAAAAAGATGTTATTGTTCGTCGTACCCGCTTTGAACTTAGGAAGGCTGAAGAAAGGGCACATATCCTCGAAGGTTATAGAATAGCACTGGATAATATCGACGAGATTATTGCCATAATACGCGCTTCCCACGATGATGCCAAAGAGCGCTTAATGGAGAACTTTGGGCTAACCGAAAGACAAGCAGTGGCAATTTTAGATATGCAACTGAGAAGATTAAGCGGACTTGAGAGGGAAAAAATCGAAGACGAATATGAGGCATTAATCAAAACAATTGCCCATCTAAAGGCAATATTAGGTGATATGAATTTGGTTTACGAGATAATAAAGGAAGAGCTAACTGACATCAAGGATAAATTTGCCGATGAAAGACGTACAAAAATAGGGCTTTCCGTCGGTGATCTCGAAGATGTAGATCTTATTGCAGAGGAAGATATAGTTGTAACCATGACGCATCAAGGTTATATTAAGCGGCTACCTGTGGATACTTACCGTGCACAAAGACGCGGAGGTAGGGGAATAGCTGCTTTAAACACCAGAGCTGATGATTTTGTGGAACAACTATTTGTGGCAAGCACTCATAGTTATGTACTTTTCTTTACCAACAAAGGAAGGGTGTATCGTTTAAGGGGTCATGAAATTCCCGAAGCCGGACGGAACGCTCGCGGTTATGCGGTAATTAATATGATAAGCCTAGAGCCGGGTGAACGTATCCAAGCCACCATTCCCATTAGTGAATATTCAGATGATCAATATTTAACCATGGCCACAACCCATGGTACTATTAAGAAGACAGTATTAAGCGAGTTCGATACTAACCGCAGTGGTGGTTTGATCTGCATTACTTTAGTTGAAGATGATGAGCTTGTGGGGATTGAATTAACTGAAGGAGATGCTGATCTTGTTTTGGTTACCGAAAATGGTCAGGCAATAAGATTTTCAGAGGATCAGATAAGACCCATGGGTCGTTCTGCACAAGGTGTTATTGGTATTAGGTTAGATGATGGAGATAAAGTCATAGGTTTAAGTGTAGCCGATGATGATGCCGATTTATTAGTTGTTACTGAACGAGGATTTGGCAAACGCACATCTCTGCAAGAATATCGCTTAACGAATCGCGCCGGAAAAGGAGTATTAACTTTAAATAAAACTGAACGAACAGGACCAATTGTAGGCGTCCAAGTAGTCAAAGAGGGTAATGAAATAATGTTACTATCTTTGGAAGGTCTAATGATTAGAATGAAAGTAGATGAAATTTCTAGACTGGGACGCAATACGCAAGGTGTTACTTTGATGCGTATAGTTGGTGATGATAAGGTTGTAGCAGTGGCTAACATTATTGGAAAAGAAGATGAAGAAGAAGATAATGACGCCCAAGAAAAATAGACTTAAGCGGTGAATAATATTTATTTACTTTTTCGGAAAGTTCTTTAAGGACTAATCAGTTGACAGCGTTTTGTCGGTATGTTATAGTTTGAAACTGTTGCCCGGCATTGAAAAAATAAACTTTGAAAAAGCGAATTATATTCGTTGACGCCGGGAAACGGATGTGGTACTATAATTTCACGTCGCCAGAAAATTCTATTATAAACGGTGACGTAGGCACCTTGAAAACTAAACAACCAATCTTCAAACATTTGTGTTTGGAGAGAATAAGCCAAATAGTTTAACTTTGTTAAACTGAGACGTTTGTGTAGACGATTTCTAACGAAATCATTATGGAGTTTGATTTATCAAACTCCTAGACAATTGCTTTGCAATTGTCAGGCCTGTTAAATTCAATTGAGAATTGACAGAAAGCCAGATTTTAACTCAACATGATAATTAAAGATTGCTTAGCAATCTAATGTTTTCGCATAGTCGAAGACATATAAACAATTTCACGGAGAGTTTGATCCTGGCTCAGGACGAACGCTGGCGGCGTGCTTAATACATGCAAGTCGAGCGAGGTTATTTTACTGCGTTTCTTCGGAAGCAAAGTTTCTTAACCTAGCGGCGGATGGGTGAGTAACGCGTGGGTAACCTACCCTAAAGTTCGGGATAACAGTTGGAAACGATTGCTAATACCGAATATTCTCTTTTTGTGGCATCACATTAAGAGGAAAGGTTACGCTTTAGGATGGACCCGCGTCCCATTAGCTAGTTGGTAAGGTAATGGCTTACCAAGGCGACGATGGGTAGCCGGCCTGAGAGGGTG
>DUPA01000090.1 GCA_012838515.1 Natronincola sp.
CCATAGCACTGCACACATACGCCGTGACGAGTATTACAAGCTAACACCGAGCGAATCATAACTTCCTCTATACCCGCATTTTCTATGCTTTGAGCGATGTCATCGTTAATCATTTGACCGGCTTGAATCAATATAGTGCCCGTCTCAGGATGCGAAACTTCCTCCGCGGCCACACGGCCGGCTAGGCGCTCCCAGAGAGGTTCGATAATTGATTCAGTATCACCGGAAATCTCCTTAATGGCCCTTACAACTATTCCTTCTTCGGTACCGCAATCACGCTCACGCACAATTACATCCTGCGAAACATCCACAAGTCTTCTTGTTAAATAACCGGAGTCAGCGGTTTTAATTGCAGTATCGGCCAATCCTTTACGCGTACCGTGACTGGAAATAAAATATTCCAAAACGGTGAGTCCTTCACGGAAGTTTGACTTAATAGGAATTTCAAACGTTCTTCCGGTTGGGTCAGCAACCAATCCACGCATACCCGCCAATTGGCTGATTTGTGACTCGTTGCCCCTAGCACCTGAAATCGCCATCATGTATACAGGATTAAACTTATCAAAGTTAACAAGCATTTCTTCTGTAACAATATCTTTGGTTTTTGTCCATACATTACAAACCCTTTCGTAACGTTCTTCCGGGGTTAGTAATCCACGACGATACTGCATTTCAATTTGATCTACTTCTTTTTCGGCACTTCTAATCCGCTCATCTTTTTCTTCGGGAATAGTGATGTCGGCTACAGAAACTGTCGTTCCCGAACTGGTCCCGAATTTGAACCCAAGTTGCATGATCTCATCGAGAATTTTAGCGGTTTTTGCAGATCCTTCTTTTTTATAAAGTTTATCCACTAAAACACCAAGGCTTTTCTTATCAAGTTCTTGATTTATAAACTCTATACTATCAGGTAAAATACTGTTAACAAACAAACGACCGGCGGTTGTTTGCAGACGGGTTCTTTCTTCGTCATCTTGCCTGAGCGTAATCATGGCGTGTAAGCTGATTGAACGCGCGTTATAAGCGTGAATTACCTCATTGATGTCACCAAAGAAGCGTCCTTCACCTTTGGCACCCTCCTTATGAGCCGTGAGATAATAAAGCCCAATAACCATGTCTTGGTTAGGTGCAATAATTGGCCTTCCGCTGGATGGTACGAGTATATTATTAGTGGAAAGCATTAGTAACCTAGCTTCCGCTTGCGCTTCCGCCGAAAGAGGAACGTGTACAGCCATTTGATCACCGTCAAAGTCAGCATTATAAGCCGCACAGACCAAAGGATGCAATTGAATTGCCTTACCCTCAACTAGTACGGGCTCAAAAGCTTGAATACCTAAGCGGTGTAAGGTGGGAGCACGGTTAAGCAATACCGGATGTTCCTTGATTACATCCTCTACTACGTCCCAAACTTCCGGTCTAATTCTGTCAACCATCTTTTTGGCACTTTTAATATTATGGGCCAGTTGCTTTTCCACCAATTCCTTCATTACAAATGGTTTAAATAACTCTAAGGCCATTTCTTTCGGCAAACCACATTGATGCATACGGAGGTTCGGTCCGACAACGATAACCGAACGACCGGAATAGTCTACTCGCTTACCTAATAGGTTTTGACGGAAACGACCTTGCTTACCCTTGAGCATATCGCTCAAAGACTTCAGTGGACGATTACCCGGACCGGTTACAGCCCTACCGCGACGACCATTATCAACCAGAGCATCAACTGCTTCTTGGAGCATACGTTTTTCATTGCGCACGATAATATCAGGTGCACCTAACTCCAACAATCGTTTTAGACGATTATTACGATTGATTACTCTACGATATAAATCATTTAAGTCAGATGTTGCAAAACGACCGCCATCCAGCTGCACCATTGGTCTTAGTTCTGGTGGTATAACGGGAATTACATCTAAAATCATCCATGCAGGATCATTACTTGACGTGCGGAAAGCTTCCACAACTTCCAAGCGTCTGACGGCACGAATCCGCCTTTGGCCAGATGTTTCCAGAATTTCCTTGCGCAATTCTTCACTCATTTTTTCTAATTCAAGGTCTTCAAGTAACTGCTTGATGGCTTCGGCGCCAATTCCCGCAGTAAAAGAACGCCCAAATTTTGCATAATATTCGCGATACTCCGATTCACTTAAAAGCTGCTGTTTCGATAAACCGGTTACACTGGAATCACCTGGATCAATTACGATATAAGACGCAAAATAGAGTACTTTCTCCAAAGTACGCGGCGACATATCCAAGATCAGACCCATTCTACTGGGAATGCCTTTGAAGAACCAGATGTGAGAAACCGGTGCGGCCAATTCTATATGCCCCATCCGCTCCCTACGTACTTTAGCACGGGTTACTTCAACCCCACAGCGATCACAAACAATACCTTTATACCTTACACGTTTATACTTACCGCAGTGACATTCCCAATCGCGAGTAGGTCCAAAAATCTTTTCGCAAAAGAGACCTTCTCGTTCAGGTTTCAATGTTCGATAATTTATTGTTTCCGGTTTTTTAACTTCACCACTGGACCAAGCCCGAATCTGTTCAGGCGATGCTAATCCAATCCGAATCCGGTCGAAATTATTGACATCCAGCAAGGGTAGTCCCTCCTTTTAGTCTATCCACTAGTTAAAACAAATGTTTTTATTTCTTAGTCTTCATCTTCATCCCCTGTAAAGTCCCTAAGATCATCAAGGGATAAATCCTCTTGATCCAGATCATCATCATCGTCGTCTTCATCTTCCAAATCGGAATCTGAATCGGAATCTTCTTCTTTTTGATCTAACTTTTTCGCTTGACTTCCTGGTTCTGGGGAACGGGAAATACTAGTACTCGAACCGCGTCCTTGAATATCAATTCCTAACTCGCGAGCCATCTCACTAATATCTTCTTCCTCTTCCTTAATCTCGATTTCTTCTTCATTTTCCCCTAAGACACGGACATCCAAAGCAAGGCTTTGTAATTCCTTAATCAAAACTCGGAATGATTCAGGGACTCCTGGTTCGGGAATGTTCTCCCCTTTTACAATTGCTTCATATGTCTTGACTCTACCAACCACGTCATCTGATTTAACCGTTAGGATTTCTTGTAAAGTATAAGCAGCACCATACGCCTCTAAAGCCCATACTTCCATTTCTCCAAACCTTTGGCCTCCAAACTGAGCTTTACCGCCCAGAGGTTGTTGAGTTACCAATGAGTAAGGACCTGTTGATCTCGCATGAATCTTGTCATCTACTAAGTGGGCTAATTTAATCATGTAGATTATTCCCACTGTAACGGGATTATCAAAGGGTTCCCCGGTTCGACCATCATATAAAATAGTTTTACCGTCTCGAGACATTCCCGCTTCTTCCATTTTATCCATAACTTCAATCTCACTGGCACCATCAAAGACCGGAGTTGCTACATGAATGTCCAGTAACCTTGCGGCCATACCCAAGTGAGTTTCTAGCACCTGTCCAATATTCATCCTTGATGGAACACCTAAAGGGTTAAGAACAATCTGAACCGGTGTGCCATCGGGTAAAAACGGCATATCTTCAACGGGCATGATTCGCGAAATTACACCTTTGTTACCGTGTCTACCGGCCATTTTATCGCCTTCGGATATTTTCCGTTTTTGCGCCACGTAACAGCGAACCAACTTATTAACACCCGGTGATAGCTCGTCACCGTCTTCCCTTGTAAAGACACGTACATCAACGACTATTCCACCTTCGCCATGGGGTACTCTTAACGATGTATCCCTTACTTCACGAGCCTTTTCACCGAAAATAGCCCTGAGTAAGCGCTCTTCGGCAGTAAGTTCAGTTTCACCCTTAGGTGTCACTTTCCCAACTAAAATATCTCCAGGTTTAACCTCAGCACCTATACGCACGATTCCTCGTTCGTCAAGGTTTTTCAGACTATCCTCGCCCACATTGGGGATATCTCGCGTAATCTCTTCCGGTCCCAATTTGGTGTCCCTAGCTTGAGATTCATATTCTTCAATATGAATAGAAGTGAAAACATCATCTTTAACTAACTCTTCGCTAAGAAGAATAGCATCTTCATAGTTGTAGCCTTCCCATGGTACAAAAGCCACTACCACATTTTTACCTAAGGCTAATTCTCCTTGATCAGTCGATGGACCATCTGCCAATAGCTCACCGGCTTTTACTTGTTGTCCAACAACACAACGAGGTTTTTGGTTAATGCAAGTACCTTGGTTTGAACGTTGAAATTTTAATAACTTATAATGATCGCGACCTTGGGCTGTTTTAACAACAATTTCGCGACCCGTAATTTTCTCCACAATACCATCGTTTTTCGCCAAAACTACCGCGCCGGAATCAATGGCAGCTTTATATTCCATACCCGTTCCCACTAGAGGAGCATCTGCTTCCAGCAGGGGAACTGCCTGGCGTTGCATATTAGCGCCCATTAGTGCTCTCGCACCGTCGTCATTTTCCAAAAATGGAATTAATGCCGTGGCTATACTTACGGTTTGTTTTGGGGAAACATCCATTAACTCTACCGATCCCGAAGGAACGATCCTAATTTCTTCCCGTTCTCTTACTGTAACCTTAGAGTTTACAAGTTTATATTCTTCCGTTATTGCTTCATTTGACTGGGCAATGCGATAAGCATCTTCTTCATCGGCGGTTAAGAACTTTATTTCATCTAAAACCTGCCCATCATCTACTACCCTGTATGGAGTCTCAATAAACCCATACTCATTGATACGCGAATAGGTACACAGGGCACCGATTAGTCCAATGTTAGGACCTTCAGGCGTCTCAATGGGGCACATGCGCCCATAGTGGGAGTGGTGCACGTCGCGAACCTCAAAGCCTGCCCTATCCCTAGATAAACCACCGGGTCCAAGGGCACTTAAACGACGCTTATGCGTTAGTTCGGCCAATGGATTAGTCTGATCCATAAATTGTGACAATTGGCTCGAACCGAAGAATTCCTTAATTGAGGCAACTACCGGCCTAATATTGATCAAGGCCTGAGGCGTAATGATCTCCACATCTTGAATGGTCATACGTTCCCTAACGACTCTTTCCATTCTGCTTAAGCCAATTCTAAATTGGTTTTGGAGTAATTCGCCAACACTTTTCAAGCGGCGGTTACCTAAATGGTCGATATCATCAACTGTACCTATATCAAAAGAAAGTGCAACCATATAATTTACTGTTGCCAAAATATCTTCTGCAGTAATCACTGTAACGTCGGAATCGGGTTGCTCATTACTGAAGAGACGAACTTCGCTATCGTCCCTAGTGGTTATTAATATAGAATTAATACCGGCTTTATGAATCTGCTCTGCTTGTTTGCGTGAGATTCTTCCACCGCGCTCCGCAATTAACTCACCCGTTTCGGGGTTGGCAATATTATCAGTAGATATCCTACCGACTAATCTTTCTGTTAAGCGAAGCTTTTTGTTGACTTTATAACGCCCCACCCCGGCTAAATCATAACGCTTAGGCTCATAAAATAGCGTAGCAAAAAGCCCCCTAGCACTTTCTTCTGTAGGTGGCTCGCCCGGACGAAGACGTTTATAAATTTCAATCATTGCATCTGCTTCTGATTGGGTATTATCCTTTTCTAAAGTCGCCAAAATACCCGGAGCATCGTGATAGGTTTTACGAATTAGCTCATCGCTACCTAAGCCCAAGGCGCGAAGAAGAACCGTTACCGGCAATTTTCTAGTCCTATCAATCCTTACCCATAATATATCGTTAGAATCAGTATCAAACTCTAACCAGGCACCACGATTAGGAATAATACTTGCTGAAAAAAGCTTTTTACCGCTAGTATCTACGGTATAATTAAAATATACTCCGGGGGAGCGAACTAGTTGGCTCACAACTACACGCTCTGAACCATTAATGATAAAAGTGCCGTGTTCTGTCATTAATGGGAAGTCGCCCATAAAGACTTCTTGTTCCTTCACTTCACCAGTTTCCTTATTAACTAACCGTACACGCACACGCAGAGGAGCCGCATAAGTAACATCACGATCTTTACAATCTTCTACTGCATACTTTGGTTCTCCAAATTTGTACTCCATAAATTCCAATACCAAATTACCGGTAAAATCCTGGATAGGAGAAACATCGTCAAACATCTCCCTCAAGCCAGTGTTCAAAAACCAGTCATAAGACTCGTGCTGAATCTCAATTAAATTGGGCATTTCGAGAATTTCATCAATTTTCCCAAAATTAACGCGTTCCCTTTTTCCTACGTGCAAAGCTTCCACCAAGGGCCCTCACCTCTCCTTATGGTATCCCTAGAACATGATTAAAAGCAAGGGCATCTCCCCTCGCTCAATCTTTTTCTTTTCTATCCTTCCAAAATATTTGCGAAGAAAGCAGGATTCCCCGTTATTATGTTGAATTAACATAAAGCGGGTAATTTTTCCCCCTTTTACCACTTGTTCATGATATCATAGTGGAATTTTGTTGTCAACTAATTTAGATTCGCAAATGGTAATAAAGGACTCCCTATCCGGGGAGTCCTTTTTAATTGTAAGTTTCCGAGACTACTTAAGCTCAACAGAAGCACCGGCTTCTTCAAGCTTGGCTTTAACTTCTTCAGCTACATCTTTAGATACGCCTTCTTTAACCGGGCTTGGTGCGTTATCAACTAAATCCTTCGCATCTTTTAAACCAAGTGAGGTAAGTTCGCGAACAACTTTAATTACATTGATCTTCTTTTCGCCTGGTCCGGTAAGGATTACGTCGAACTCAGTTTTCTCTTCTGCAGCTTCTCCGCCTGCGGCAGGTGCAGCGGCCATGGCTACTGGTGCTGCTGCAGAAACACCAAACTTCTCTTCCATTTCTTTTACTAATTCACTTAATTCTAAAACCGTCATATTTTCAATAGCTTGTAAGATATCTTCTTTAGTCATTTAAATACCCTCCTAAGGTTTTTTTATTTATACGTATTTACGCACTTGCCTCTTTCTGCTTTCTAACTGCCTCTAAAGCATAGACAAGATTTCGAACGTTCCCTTGTAAAACATTGACCATACCGGCCATTGGTGCTTGCATTCCGCGTACAACCATTGATAGAAGAACCTCACGACTCGGTAGATCAGCTAAGTTCTTAACTTCTTGTAAGTCTACAACATTACCCTCTAAAATACCGCCCTTGATTTCTAACGCCTTATTCTTTTTGGCGAATTCATTAATGATTTTTGCCGGAGCAACCGGATCATCATAGCCAAAAGCAAAGGCAGTAGGTCCGCTTAGATATGGAATCAAATCTTGCATCTCCATATTTTCGGCCGCAAGAATCGCTAAAGTATTTTTCAATACCTTAAATTCAATCCCGGCCTCCCTAAGCTCTTTACGCAAAGCAGTGATGGCACCGGCATCCAAACCACGATAATCTGCTAGAACCGCCGTTGTTGCCTTGGATAAACGCTCTTCAATCTCTTTTACCATTGCTTCTTTCCCTGCTCTTGCCATTGTCTCACCTCCTCGTGAACAACAAAAAATGGGGACCGCAGCAAGGCGGAGACCCCATGTAAGATCGCATAGCGAAAAATTCATCTCTCCAACCTCGGTGGGCAAAGCGTTAGCTTTATTAAGTCCAGAACCATCACATATGAATGTGACGGACTGTGAAGAACTACTGTGGTAGTTCTTCAACATCTTTTTGAACCAGTTCAAAAAGATGACGCCGACTGTCTACGGTTATTAATTATTTAAGATAACATTTGTAGTATAACACGCTACAAAATTATGGTCAATAGTCTATTTTAATGCGATTGCCTCTTGAGTGTTAAGGCGAATACCGGGCCCCATCGTAGAAGACAAGTGCATCCGACGAATATAGGTACCTTTTGAGCTGGCCGGTCTGGCCTTAACTACTGCATCTACCAATGCTGTTAAGTTGCCAATTAACTGCTCAGTAGTGAAAGATGCTTTACCAATGGGTACGTGCATACCGGATTCTTTATTAACCCGATATTCGACTTTACCCGCCTTTGACTCTTCCACAGCTTTCGCCACTTCTGCAGTGAC
>DUPA01000091.1 GCA_012838515.1 Natronincola sp.
CGGTTATAAACAAGCGTTAAAGCTAGCAGGTATAGAAAAGAGCTCGAATTTAATAACTTTTTGTGTACCTTCTTTCAACGTTGAAGACGGCTATAAAGCGGCAAAAAGGCTCCTCACCGAAAAAAGACAAAACCCCACAGCAATATTTGCCGCAACCGACCTTTTGGCAATCGGAGCCATAAGGGCAGTCCGCGAACTGGGCAAAGAAGTACCCGGCGACATTTCAGTAGTGGGCTTTGACGACGAAGAAACGGCAGAACATATCATACCTGCACTCACAACCGTACGCATTCATAAACATCGCATGGGAGTGGAATCAGGTAGAAAACTAATTCAAATGATTGAAAACGCATCAAACTTTCCCACCAAAACAGTGCTGTTTACTGACTTGGTAATTCGCGACTCCGCGGGACCATACAATCAAAAATAAAAGACCATAATTCTTGTGTAAGGAGGATGTTTATGTTTGTAGCAAATAACAAAACCTGCGCCATACTTTACAGTGACAAAGTACCAATGGTTATGGAAAAAGAACAACTAACACAAACCCTGCCTAACCTAAACACAAAACTCATCTGCGCAGATAATCCCCTAGCCGGGGCTTTAGATGATGTTGACATTCTCGTAAATCCCTTAGGTCCCTACTACCCGGAAGCAGAATGGAAACACATCCTCGAGTTTTATCAAAAAGGCGGCGCAATTCTAAACATAGGCTTAAAACCCTTTAGCATACCCTTTGTCACAGAAGGTTCGGAAGTAAGATTCTTAGCAGAAAACGCAGTTGCTATCAGATCGCTCCATGTTGTGGAAGACTGGATCCTTTCAGAACCAACCACCAAAAACATGCAGCCCGAAGTCTATAACCAGCGATACCGCTTCATCGCAGAAATCATAAATGCCGGTGAATTCCCAGAAATGAACCAAACTTGCAGTGCATCTTACCGACTAACGGAATCACCCTTAGCTGACGATCGTCCTTTTGAGTCAGACACCATTCGCGATAGCCGGCTCGAAGTTATTTGTGGCGTACGTGACGCATCCGGTAGATTAGTAGCTGCACCCATAACCCGTATAGACCACTTTAAGAGGGGAAGTCTAGTATTTTTAAACTTCGAACCTGAAGGTGAATTTTATAACTCAGAAAGCGGCCGTAAACTTCTTGCAGGTATAATTAAAACCATGCTGCCGCAGCGCTTTACTGTTGAGCTTACAAATGAATTTGCCAGATACAAACCATCTGAAAGTCCGAAAATCACAAGCACCATAAATCTATTAGGACCAAATAAAAATTGCCATCATAAATTAAATCTTAAACTCAGCCTGTTTTCTAACGAGCAATTGATAGATGAATATACCATCGAACCATCCTTAAAAGAAGGCGCATTCTCGGCCGAATGGGAACTAAAACCCCTTCTTCGAGGCTATTATAGTGTGGTCGCCGATCTTCTGGTAGACGGTGAGATCTACGCACAGCATAGCAATGGCTTCTTTCAACTGGGAGATGAAGATATTCAAGATATGCTTAAAAAAATTAAGCCCATTTACCTAGATACCACCATAACCACAGACTATTGCATACGTGACGGGAAGCCTTTTGCCATGCATGGATCAAACTATTTCCCATCAGATATACACCGCGATTGCTTTGTTGACTTTAACCCTGAGCAATGCGAAAAAGACTTACTAGAACTTAAAAGTGTAGGTGTGAACATACTTCGCACGGGAATCTGGCAAACCTATCGGGAGGTTTATCAAGAAGACGGAAACATAAGGGAAAAATCCCTAAGAGCCATGGAAGCCTTCTTCCTGGTGGCTGCCGGACACGATCTTTACGTTCAGTTTGTCTTGGGAACCTTTGTAATGAATCACTGGGATCGAGACAAATGTCCCATCCATAATCCCGAAATGAGATCTAAAACCATCAACGCATTTGCCAGCTTTGCAAAACGCTTTAAAGGATGGACAAACGTACAGGTAGACGCCATTAACGAACCATCATATTCCTACAAGGGACTATGGCAAACAGCCCGTCCCTCAGGGGATAAATATGAGCTGGAGAACTGGCGAAACTGGTTAAAAGAAAAATATAACGGCAATCTATCCATGCTTCGCGAAGCCTGGGGTGTGGGGGTAGAAACAGCCCCGGACTTTTCCTTAATAGAAATGCCAAACGAAGATCAATTCTTTAGAGATTATGGAAGAAAGGCAACCTATGTTCCCGTTGCCCCCCTGACTGACTTCTTCCAATTCGCCAGGGAAAGCTACAGCAATTGGGTTGAAGAAATTAAGACAACAATAAAAGATCAAGATCCCAAGATGTTATTTATGATGGGGCGAGACGAGCCGCTTCGCATCCCTGAACAACAATATGAAGCATATAAAGAAAACATCGAAATAGTCAACTGGCACCATTGGCATCGCGACTCAGAAATCTTCACAGAATATCTTTTTAACAGAGTGCGGGGCATACCCTGTTGCGGCCAAGAGCTGGGCGTATATCACTCCAACGAAGGCCGCGGCCTGCTTGTTTACGATGATCACGATTATGCTAACGTCTTAGAACGCAAACTACTTTACTCATTCGGCAATTGGATTCAGTGGCAAGCCCATTGCGACCCATATATGTTTGCCACCAGCGAGATAAACCTCGGTTTATTTAGGGCTGACGGAACCGAAACCAAGCATTTAGATGTGGTGCGTTTACTGAGCTGGATTGAAGAAAAAACCGCCCACTTAATGATTAACCGAGATGAAGATGATCCCAGGTGTGTTCAAGTATTACCAAACAGCCTTTACTATTCGGCAGATAATAACTTAGCCATACAGGGGGCCACACGAGCAACCCGTGTTCTTCACTATCATCTCAAACAAAGAGCCAATGTGGTCTTAGAGCATTTGCTCCACAAAGACAATGTACAGCAAATAGGTAACCCAAAGCTAATTATTTTCCCCGCGGCTGTCTTAGTCTCCGACGATGCGTGGCAGTATATTTTAGATTTTGTACGCGAAGGCAAAACCGCACTAATCTCAGGTCACGTAAGTCGCGACGAATATTGGAGACAAGTTAACAGATTGCAAAAGCTCGGCGTTGAAGCGCAGCTTGAGAACATTACCGGTGTTGAAAGAATCCAAATTAATGGCGAAATGTATTACCCCTGCTTCCAAGAAACTGTCGAGGGTAAGCTCGCGGGGAAGGCCATCAACAAGCTCGGCTTTGAACACCCCGCAGAAGGCATCTTAAAGATTAAGCTTGGCAAGGGGAAGCTGATAATTTCAGCACTTCCTTTAGAACTTTCCAAATCAGATGATGCAATAGGTGCACTTTATAAAATGGCTTTGGCAGAAGCAAATGTGGTTGATGAAGTTCTTCACGTGAAAAACAAAGAAGCACACCCCAACCTACTCATCTACCCCATTTCTTACGACGATTGCACTTTATATACAATTGTCAATGAGGGAACAGACGATACAGTGGAATTTACTGATTTGGCTTCGGGAAAAAACATTACTTTATCAGTACCGGCACAGCGCGGAGCCAAGCTATGGCTTGGAAAAGACGGCAAACTATTAGGGGCTTATCTGAATGGAAGACTTAAAATCGGTGACCTAGAAATCATCACCAATGGCGACTTGGCACTTTGTTATGAGCAAGATAAGGTCAAAATCATGGCAGGGGAGCGCAAAGAAAGGCAAATTAAGATAGACGAACAAGTTATGGAATTAGCCGATAATCACTTATTTAAGGAAATGGTTTTGTAAGAAAATTAAAAAAAAACAAATTTAGGAGGTAATTGAATTGTCAAAGAAACTAAACATTGTGGGCACACCGCTACCGAACATGCCTTGGGAAGAAAGACCCGAAGGCAGTAACGAAATCGTTTGGCGCTCGTCGCAAAACCCCATCATTCCGAGGGATCTCATTCCAACTTCAAACAGTATCTTTAACAGTGCTGTGATACCATTCGGCGATGAGTACCGAGGCGTATTTAGGGTTGATAACACCGCAAGGGAAATGAAACTCCACGCGGGACGCAGTAAAGACGGTCTAAACTGGGAAATCGAGCACGAACCGATTGAATTTCTATGTGATGATCCCGAAATCGGAAAGTTCGTCTATGGTTACGATCCCCGTGTTTGCTGGATCGACGATCGCTACTACGTAACCTGGTGTAATGGTTATCACGGACCAACAATTGGGGCTGCATACACCTATGACTTTGAAGAATTCCACCAGTTGGAAAATGCTTATCTACCCTTTAATCGTAATGGAGTCATGTTCCCCCGTAAGATTAATGGAAACTTTGCAATGCTAAGTCGCCCAAGCGATAATGGTCATACTCCATTTGGTGACATTTTCTACAGCGAAAGTCCTGATATGACCTATTGGGGCAAACATCGCCACGTAATGGCCACTAAGGGTGGATGGGAAAGCGTGAAAATCGGAGCAGGCCCCATACCCATCGAAACCAGCGAAGGCTGGCTTATGATTTATCACGGAGTATTGAATTCTTGCAACGGATTTGTTTATAGCATGGGAGCCGCTTTATTAGATCTAGAGAAACCATGGATCGTAAAGCATCGCGCCAAACCCTATATACTCTCACCGCAAAAGCTTTATGAGTGCGTCGGTGATGTACCAAACGTTGCCTTCCCGTGTGCAGCTTTACATGATCCGGACACCGGTCGTTTGGCAATTTATTATGGTGGGGCAGACACCGTTGTGTGTGTGGCCTACACAAAGATTGATGAATTAATAGACTTCATCAAGAAGAATTCAGAGATTTAAAGAACGTGATTAAACTTTATAGTACACTCCTCTGTATTACTTTAGTTCTTATTTTCACGAATCCGGTTTATGGCGTTGGAATATATGAAGCAGAAGATGCCATACTAAAAAATCTCACCGTTGCCCGTGCCCGAAAGGGATTTTCCGGGACAGGTTATGTCACCGGCTTTAAATCGGGCAACCAATCTGTAACATTTGTGGTGGAGATTGAAGAGTCGGGATTCTACGATTTATACGTGGGATATGGCGCACCTTCCGGATACAAAGTGGCTAATTTAGCAATCAATGGTGAAGACAAGACTGATGTGGAATTACCTGAGGTGGAAGGTGGATATGGGCGCCAGCTAGCCGGTTCGTTTTATTTAGCTGAGGGAACAAATTCCATAACAATAGATAAAGGATGGGGTTGGTACGATGTGGATTATTTAGAGATACAGAAATCTAACACACGCCCGTCAC
>DUPA01000092.1 GCA_012838515.1 Natronincola sp.
ATGTTTGCGAATATTTGTCCCTTAATATATTCCAATTCATTTAGTCTAACAACGAACCCGCTTTCCCCCAAAACCTCGATTTTATATTTTTCCTTATAAGTTATGGGGTCGATGAAGATTAGATGATGTGATCCATTACTCATTATTAACAAATCTCCGTCAGTGGTTAAGCCCCAACCTTCCAAGGAATAATAAAATTCTTCAAGCTTTACAAGGCTATCTAATTCATAGACAAAGCCTCGCTCTTCTTGCCATGTTAGTTGATAAATACTATCGTTTAAAATAGTTATTCCCTCACCGAAGTATTCCCCGGGTAGGTCAATTTGCTTGAGTACAATTCCATCTAGTAAGCTAACTTGTCTAAGCGATGACTGTCCGTAAAGGCCTGTCCCCTCATAAATGAAACCGTTATGAAAGGTGAAACCCTGTGTGAAGGCTTTTTGATCATGGGGATAACTGTTGACAATCACGTACTCATAATGAAGTTCCGAACAAAACCCGACACCTGCGATGTTGGCTTGAATAAAAAATATGGTGAGCAAAATAAACCAAAGACCCATATACTTCTCCACTGTCTACCTCCCCGTTATCGTATTTTCTTCTTAGATCACTGTTTCGGTATGATATTAAGCAAAATGTGAGTCATTACCTGCCGGCGACATTATTTGAAGCATATTGGAAAACTTGTAATGTTATCTTTTTGAACGGACTATTGATTGAAAGATTCTTTTGAGATACAGTTGGTGTATTACTTAAATAACTCTCCCTAGAAGAAGGTAAATCATTAATAACATCCGTTTTTTAAATACTACTCAAATCAAACTTATGGCAATTATACTTATGGTGATAGACCATATTCACCAAATGTTTAGCGGTTTTGGGGCCCCGGTTTGGTTAACTTATCCCGGTAGGTTGATTTTTCCCCTATTCTTATTCGCGGCCGCGGATAGTCTGTACTATACCAGTAATCGCAAGAATTATCTTCGCAGACTTCTTTTCGCCAGTTGGTCAATGACCATTTTTTCTGCAATATTGCAATCTTTATTCCCAAATGAAACGGTGGTACTGGCGAATAATGCCTTTTCCACGTTCTTCCTAGTGGGACTTTATGTTGCTTTGGGCGATCGCTTTTGTTCCCATGTTGATGTATAACGGTGAAAAAGGGAAGGGTAGAAAATGGTTCTTTTACATCTTCTACCCCGGGCATATTTATCTTTTATATTTATTATCCACGATTCTCCAAAGATTACGTTAAGGATGGCCTGATATTATAATGCGATTTTACGATTTAGATCGCGAAGTTTAAGACCATTTCTAATAATGGCTCTTCTCCAACCAAATTCTGCAACTATTTTGTAACTAAAACGGGGAAAGTTTGGGCTTACGAATAGATCCGGAGCAGATTTCTCTGCTAGGAGGTTTACGGCGAAGCTTTTCAGTGTTTTTTCCATATTCTTAAAAGGCCATTTCCCCAAAGGGATGTTTCTTAAGCCGTAAAAAACGCCACCGGCACCAAAACCAATGCCTTGACCCCAAATTAAACCCGATTTAGCACACCAATTTTTGATTATTTCTAACATAATCTCATTTTGGTCCGCTTCATAAAAGCCGCAATTAACCAGGGCGTAAACCCTCGGCTTAGGTCCTTCCCGATCATTAAAATATTTTTCCAGCTCGTAAAACCACGGGAGTACATGGGAGGGTACCGCATCGACGTAGAGGGGAAAGGCCCAAATCAAAACATCACAACCTGCAATTTTTCTCAAGACGTTCTTTTTGACATTTGCATCCTTGAGATTAATCGATACAAAATCAATATATTTTGGAAGAGTTCCTTTGGCAAAGTTTAAAATCACTTGAGAGGCACTTTTTGATCCTTTGGGACTACCATTTATAAGGGCAATTCGCATTTATACTGACCTCCCCACTACTTTTTCCGGATGCTCCACAAACTCCACACTTTCTAAGATGCAACCCATATTAATAATGTTGGCCCGTGCTAGTTTTTGCGCGGTGGACTTTTCCTCTTTGGTAATGCAATCACCATAAAACCATATCTTCATTTTAAAAGGCTGATCATAACGGAGGCGATGATGGGTTTTTCCTTCCCTTATACGCAGATCCGGATGCACATATGAAATACTGCGATCCAGTACGTTTTTGATAAAAGGACTAAAGCCCCCATAATAACAACGGCTAAAGATATGTACTTCTGAGGCATGTCCTAGAAGTGCAC
>DUPA01000010.1 GCA_012838515.1 Natronincola sp.
AAAGGAAGTTGGTTGGATCAATTATTTACTAGTCGCCGCTGTTTTGACCATTCTTTTGGGGTCTATTTTCGCCATCCTGCAAACCAATCTTAAAAGACGACTCGCCTATTCTAGCGTAGCTCAGATGGGTTATATTCTTTTAGGGATGGCACTACTGTCGGAGAAAGCTTTAGTAGGTGATGTGTTCCATATCTTTACCCATGCGATTATGAAATCGTGCTTGTTCTTGGTGTCCGGTTACATGATTTTGGCCACAGGAAAGACGGATATTGATGATTTTAAAGGGATCGGTAAGCGTATGCCAATTTCTATGGTATGTTTCACAATGGCTTCCCTCTCCATGATCGGTATTCCGCCATTTAACGGCTTTTTAAGTAAATGGTTTTTGGGGCTAGGTGCCCTTGAGGTAAATCAACCATTTTTAGCTATTGTACTTCTTGTTTCTAGCTTATTAAATGCAGTTTACTATTTGCCCATAGTGATCAATGCTTTTTTTAGGAAAGAAGAGCATGACTTTTCAATGATTAAAGAAGATTCTTATAAAATGTTGATTCCGGTAGTAATATTGGCGATTGCCACCGTTTTCTTTGATATAATTCCGGTCAATGTTTTACTCAATCTCTCTGAGGTTACTGCTTCCACCTTGTTTGGAGGAGGCTTCGGGCTTTAAATGTTAGTTTATTTTAGGCACTTACCCATCTTTGTTGTGGCTTTGCCCTTGCTAGGGGCAGGGGTGGTGGCATGGGCTGCACGCAGAGGTGATGTTGTAAGGCGTAGGGCTACTAATTTACTCACTCTAGGGACACTGATTCTAGCCGTACTGCAATTTTTAACGGTTCGTGCAGATGGAATGTTAGAGTTCTCCTTAGACTGGTTTATGGGTTTTGGTCTACAATTTAGAGTGGATTTTCTGAGTGCTTTGTTTGCATTAATTGTTGCTTTGGTGTGGTTTTTGGCCACTGTATTTGCTTGGGAATATATGGAGGGGCAAGAGAAGCAGACCCGTTTTTTTGTTGCCTCTATTTTCACTTTGGGTTCAACCTTAGGAGTATTTTTATCCGGGGATTTACTAAGCTTCTTTTTATTCTTTGAGCTCATGACCTTTGCCGCCTATCTTCTGGTTATTCATGATGAAAGCTTAGAAGCCTTAGGTGCGGGCAAGGTCTATTTATTCATGAGCGTTATTGGTGGTTTGTTTTTGCTTGGTGTTATGTTTTTTTTACAAAATACGTTGGGAAATACCGGCTTTGAACCTGCGTTGAGCCAATTGGTCCAAGCCGGTTTTAATATGTGGTGGCTTTTTGCAGCAGTCATAGTTGGCCTTGGGGTCAAAGCGGGTATGCTGCCCCTGCATATTTGGCTACCTAAAGCTCACCCAGTGGCACCTGCGCCTGCATCGGCGTTATTGTCGGCCATAATGATTAAGACGGGGGTCTATGGCTTTATTCGCTTTTTTTACGTTATCTTTACTGCTCCAAATATAAAAGATTTGTTTTATATTCAAGAAAGCTTTGGTTACGCTTTTATTTGGATCGGGGCAATAACCATGCTAATTGGGGCAATTATGGCTTTGATCCACTCACCTATGAAAAGAATCTTAGCCTATTCTAGTATTAGTCAGATGGGATATATCCTTTTTTCTGTGGGTGTGGGAGTGATGCTCGGTGCCGATGGAGCCTTGAGTTTTGCCGGCGCTTGGATGCACATGATCAATCATGCCTTTTTCAAATCGTTTCTTTTTTTATTGGCAGGCGTCATACAGATGCGCACCGGTGAATTGGATTTAAATAAATTAGGTGGCTTGAGGCGTTATATGCCCATAACATTTGGTTTCTTTTTAGTCGCTGCCGCGGGCATTACCGGCGTGCCTTTGTTTAATGGTTATGTGAGTAAAGTTTTAATTCACGATGGGATTCTGCACGCTTATGATCTTAGGGGGTGGCCATCTTTAATCTGGTTAGAGAGGGTGTTTGTTTTCACCGGAGGATTAACCGCGGGTTATATTTCAAAGATTTGGCTAAAAACATTCTTCGGGAAACCGAAAAAAGATTGGTCACAAGTTCGGGATCTTAGCAAAACCCATCGGCGGGTTTTTATAACTTATTCTATGATTTTATTATTCATTGGGTTAGGTGCCCAAGGAGTGATAAACCAACTAGTTATACCTGCTTTGGGTATTACCGATTTTTCCGCGGATTCCGTGCATCATTTGGCGGGTATACCATTTTGGGATATTCACGAACTAAAGGGGCCTTTGCTTTCCTATGGTATAGCAATAGCTGTTTTGGCTTTTCAGGCGTTGTTTGGTTCGAAGATTTCCATTCCCCGTTGGTGGAGTGTGGAGTTTTTGGTTTATCGTCCACCTTATCTATTAGCAAAGGGCTTTTTTCGATGGCTCGGAAAAAAACGGTAGTTTAGCCTATATTATGGCTTGGTCCGCCTGATAATGGTTGCAGTAATTTTGCAATGGACATTTTTCGCATAGGGGATTACGAGCCCTGCATAGAGCCCTGCCATGTAGAATTAGCCAATGGTGGGCATCATTCCATAGCTCTTTTGGTATTTTGTCCATTAGCTGTAACTCTGTTTGATAAGTGTTCGTTGCATTGGCGAGACCAATACGATTGGCAACTCTAAAAACGTGTGTGTCAACGGCGATTGCCGGTATTTTAAAAGCATTTGACATAACAACGTTGGCTGTTTTCCTTCCCACGCCCGGGAGTGCCTCTAGTTCTTCTCTGGTTTGGGGTACAATGCTATCGTGTTCGCTCACCAAGATTTGAGCTGTTTTAATTAAATTAGCAGCCTTAGTTTTCCATAATCCCGCACTTTTAATTTTGCTAGCCACCTCTTCAAAGCCGGCCTTGGCCAAATCTTCAGGTGTGGGGAATGCGGGGAAGAGCTCCGCGGTAATTAAGTTGACCCGTTCATCGGTGCATTGAGCAGATAGAATAGTTGCCACCAAAAGCTCAAAAGGATTATTGTGATTAAGCATTGTTGTGGGTTCCGGATATAATGTTGCCAGTATTTCAAGGACTTTGAGCAAAGCTTTCACCTCGTAAATTTATAGGCTGCCTCCAAAGGAAACAGCCTAAATATTAAAGAATTTGATCTTCGTCTTGGATAATAACTTCTCGACGTTCATGGTTTTGGTTACAACGCCCACATCCGCGGCAATCCTGAATAACACGCACCAAACCATCTTCATCAAAAATTAGACCCTGCGGGCAATGATCTTGGAGATTTGGTGCAAATAAACTGGAAATCGTATCCATAATCAATTCGGCAAAAGATTTATTTGGTAGTTCAACTTTAAAATCATTAAGTGCTTCTCGATAAGTTACTTTTTGTTTAGTTAACCTACTTTTTGCCACTTTATGATATGATGCATAAAGAAATAAATCTGCTTCAGTTCGATTGGGAAATTCGTCTAAAAGTTTTTGCTTACGAATTAAACGTACTACGGGGAGATAGATGTCGTGTTTCCAGTAAGTTGCAGCCTCTTCAAGGGTTAGTTCATACTTGGTGGCCTCAGACTCTTCTTTTTGGAAGTCTCTAATTTGCATAAGCAGCTTATCGTAGGAGCCAAGCTCGGTTAGCTCAATTCCGAATAATCCTGTTTTTTGTTCAAAGGAAGAACGCTCTCGCCAAATTAGATTTGGCTCGCTATTTGCGGGGGGGAAATATTCTATAACCTCTGCATCAATATAAGTTTGCCCCACTTCTTTAGCAACAGAAACCCTGTGATTGCCGTCCATTACGTAGTATTTATCCCTTACCTTGTAAAGCATCACCGGAGGCATGATTTCTCCCTGTTCCACGGCTTGTTTTATTTTTGTGTAGCGATAAATAGTTGAATGATTCTTGATTCGAAATCTTGCATCAAAATCACGCCAGCGATTTACGGAACCTACAATATCATCTACCGGAACAGTACGCAATCCTAAATCGATCGAATCGGTAAGCCCATATTCCTTTTTTGAACTTTCGAACGCTTTCGCATTTCCTCTTGGTATTAACAACGGAAATCACTCCATATCGGGCATTTCAATTTCTAAGATGTGAAAACCATAACCATTTATTACGGTTGTGTCGTTAACAACATCTATACGGTTTTGCTTCAGTCCATAGTTCAAATGAGTATGCCCGTGAATAAAGTATCTGGGTTTATACTTATGTATAAGACGGGAAAAGGTTAAAAAGCCTTTATGGCAAAGGTCTTCGGCATCGTGGATTCCAAACGGGGGAGCATGTGTTAAAACAATATCTATTTTACGTCCTCCTAAGAATCTCCAAGCCATTCTTCTCCATACTTTTCTCATTTGACGTTCCGTATATTGGACAGCGGTGGGGTGATGGTAAAACATAGAACCTTCGAAACCCACAATTGTTAAGCCTTTAAAAGTCATAACCTTACCATGGACATTGTCGCCACCTTCCGGTGGATTACGATCATAATTATTATCATGATTGCCGCGAACATAATATAAGGGTGCATTAAAAACAGACATAAGGTATGATAAATACCATGGGGGCAAATCTCCCACGGAAAAAATGGCGTCAATTGATTCAGGAAAACGGTCTCGCCTGAAATGATCATATAATTGTGGATCAACTGTATCGCCGACAATTAATATTTTCAAACCGGATCCTCCCAACCTAAGCATTATCTGTAGACGTTAGTTCTGTAAATGCGCATGCTTTTCCTGCAGAAAAAGGCGTTTGGCTAATAATTCAATTTAGTAAACACCACTATAGCTTGTCTTTTTGTAATTTAGAATTTTCGTCTTGAGCAACCAGACGCTTTCTGTCTATTTCGTCTCTTATTTTACTTTCCAAAGTTATTCCACGTAAACGCTCCCAAAGCTTGGGTGGATAAATAGTTGTGGAATAGCGATTTGGTCCCTTATACCATACCCCTTTGGGGCCATCAACCGCTTCTACTTTGGCGTAGTCATCAATAAGCGTTACACGAATACCCCATTTATCACCGGGGGCAATTTCTAGATATACCGCGGATTTGTCTGTGGGTCGAGTCCAAGTACCATTGGTTAAGTCTTTTAACAATTGACCATCCCTCCAAGTATAATTATTACATATTAGCATGATCATTGCTAGTTAGATTTGAGGTGTGCATATGTTCATTGTGTTAACGTTATGTATAATTCTTAATATTGCTTGTCCATATCAGGTTTTTGCTAATACCTCATCTGATGATGCTTTACGACTTACAGTGGCCGATTGGGCTTATGAGGTAAGGGATCAAGGTGATTATGATTTTAATTCCACAGCTTCTTTCCCCAAGGGAGAGAGGGCTTATGCCTATTTTGAACTGGCAGGTTTCGCAGCTAAAGAAGAGAATGATTTATTTTCTACTGACGTTCGTGTAGATGTGGCCTTAAAGACCCATAAGGGGCTGAAGCTCTTTTCCCAAAAAAATGTATTGATTATGGATTCACTTTATGAGTATCGACCTGATATGTTATGGTTTTACATTTATGTCGATGTCCCTTGGTGGGCCGGACGTGGTGAATATACAACTGAATTGGTTATTCGAGATGAATTATCTGAAGAGGTGCTTGTGGCATCTCGAGATATAACTATATATTAGCCGTACTAGAATGATTGTTAAAAAGGAAACGATTAATCTGTGTTGAATAAGACATTTATAATAATTTCGGGATTTATTATTTGGAAGGAGGAAAATGATGACAGTTAAAGGCAGAGAGAAAGGTGGTGCAGTTCCACAAGGTGTTGTGGGGCGGTTACCAATTTATTTCCGTTATCTGTCAGAGTTGGAGCACCAAGGGATTGAAAGAATTTCTTCTGCTCAGCTAGGCAAAGCTTTAGACTTCACGGCTGCGCAAATCCGTTCTGATTTAAGCTATTTTGGTTCATTTGGGCAGCAAGGATACGGTTATAATGTACAAGATTTACTTAAGCAGGTAAGATTAATCTTAGGCTTAAACAAAAATTATTCCATGATTTTAATAGGTGCAGGTAACTTGGGAAAGGCCATTGCCTGTTATAGTGGATTCAAAATGCAGGGGTTCGAAATCAACGCCATATTTGATATTGATCCTCATTTAGTGGGCAATTTTTTAGAAGGAACCACCATTCAACATGTGGATAAACTTGAAGATTACTTAAAGGAAAACCATGTTGATGTCGCGATTTTAGCCACTCCTAAAAATGCAAGTCAAAGTATGGCCGACTTATTGGGAAAATCGGATGTGGAAAGTATCTGGAATTTTTCACCTGCACATTTGACCGTGCCTGATAATGTTATTGTGGAAAACATCCACTTGACAGACAGTCTTTATGGTTTAGTTTTTCGCTTGAATGAAAACAGGGAGATACGTAAACAAGGTTGATTTCAGACCAAAACGCCGATTTGGTGAGCAGGATTGTGTGTAATTATGTGTAATACGTTTGGAAATCAAAAACAAAGAGGTGTTAAAGTGTTATTAGATGGAAAACGTATAGCTATTTTTAATATTGCCAACAAAAGAAGTATTGCTTGGTCAATTGCCCAATCAATGGACGCCCAAGGGGCGGAACTAATATTAGGCTATCAAAATGAGCGTACTCAGGCAAGTGTAGAAAAATTAGCCACGGAACTAAAGAATAAACCACTGGCCATTGTGCCATGTGATGTGACCATTCCTGAGCAATTGGAAGAGCTACAAGAGACTATTCGAAAGCAAGCCGGGACAATTAATGGTTTCGTGCACAGCTTGGCCTTCGCACCAAGGGAGGCATTGCAAAATCCGTATCTGTTCACCGAGCGAGATGAATTTTTAACAGCTTTGGAGATCAGTGCTTATTCGTTAGTTTTGTTGGCCAGAACCTTAACTCCTGTGTTTAGCGATGAGGCAAGTATAAGCACCTTAACTTACTATGGATCTGAAAAAGTAATGCCTAATTATAATGTTATGGGCGTTGCAAAAGCTGCCTTAGAGGCCAGTGTTCGATATTTAGCCTATGATATGGGACCTGCGGGCGTCAGGGTTAATGCGATTTCGGCAGGTCCAATAAACACCGTGGCTGCCAGAGGGGTTTCGGGGTTTTTAGATATTTTAGAGGTGCACGAAGCAAAGGCACCCCTAAAGCGTACTGTAGAAGGGCGAGAAGTGGGGGATACGGCCACATTTTTAGCCAGTGATCTATCAAGTGGAATTACAGGAGAAGTAATTTATGTAGATACAGGCTACAATATCGTTGGACTGTAAGTTATATGTTTTTGGGCAAAGCAAAAGCACCTGATTAAACATCAGGTGCTTTTAACGTGGGTTTGGTGAATTATTTGGCGATTAACGCTTTATCCAATGCATCACGCACGGCGTGATTAGATTGGATAACAAGTCCTGTGGCGCCACTAATGATATCTACGTAGCCTGGAGTAGATTCAATGGCAGCATCTTTGTAGCTTTCGCGAGCCATTTCTAACGGCCAGCCATATACTTCAAAGGAAGGATCTTGAATTGTATGATCCGGTAATACTCTTTGTACTGAGTAGTCCACGATTTTGTCATTCTTTAAAGTTACCCAAACAACTTTATAGTACTCACCGTAAGAGGATACTTCTGATCGACCTAGGAAGGTACCATCGAAATATTTTTGGTTAGGTTTTTGATCGCTAGCTTTTACCAACGCTCTATCGACGGCTTGAATCCATCCTTCTACACTGTGGGTAGCACCGGTAACGATGTCGGCCTCTGCAGCTTGGTTGGCTACGAACTGGGCACCGAGACTGCGAGCAGCTTGTCCTGCCTCAGGCCAAGGGTAGATACTGAAGTCTTTTTCAACATGCTTATCTGTAAATTCGCGTAACACAACAGCAACAATCTTTCCGTCTTCAATAAAAACTTTTGCCGATTGGGTACCATTAGGGGAAGCATCAGACCAAGCTTCGTAAGTGCCGTCAATTAATGCTGCCTGTACACCTAGTGTAACAGAAAAGATGAGAACTAAAGTCAAAACAATAGATAGTTTTTTCAATTGCACAACCTCCATTTTAGAATACTAAAGTGAATGTTTTCACCAACCCAAATCAAGATTAACAAATTTACGCAGAATCGTCAACCATGTTTGGTTAATAAACCTCACTTTTGTAAAAGTTGGCAGTGCCTTGATGTTTTGATATCAAAATTATGACCTTTAGTCTTCTTTAAACAGAGTTGCAATCATGACAACATCATTTCCGCGATCGTGGTTATCTTGAAAAAGACGGCGAATTGCTGTCCAAACGTGATCCGCATCGCCTATAATCGTAGTATCAAAAGAAAGTTGGCTGGTACGCACATCATAGTCCAGGGCATGTTCGTGCAAAAACTGGTTTGACAAACCTGTCAGTTCGTTTACTTCTTCCGAAATTGCGGGATACAAAGACACTTCTGCTTTAATCATAAAAAACCTACACCTCCTTGGCTTAGTATTGCCGGAAGGTGTAGGCTTCAATCATTATCTGTTAGGAACGCAGATAATTTGACCTGGTTTAATGCTACTTGGATTGGATATTTGCGGATTAGCCCTAATGAGTGCATCTAAGGACACGCCATATCTTTGGGCAATTAGCCACATGCTATCCCCTGACTTAACCGTATAAGCAAAAGTTCCTGCGGGGCAAGGACCGGGTGTAGGCGATCCCGTTGGTACACAAACGATTTGACCCGGTTTGATATTATTCGGATTTGATATTTGCGGGTTTGCTCTTATTAATGCATCTAAGGACACACCATATCTTTGAGCAATTAACCACATACTGTCCCCTTGTTTAACAGTGTAGGGCCAGGTACCTGCAGGACAAGGTCCCGGTGGCGGTGCACTGCCGGGTACACAAACGATTTGCCCCGGGCTAATTCTACTCGGATCAGGTATTTGCGGATTAGCCCTAATTAAAGCATCTAATGATACCCCATATCTTTGAGCAATTAACCACATGCTATCACCGGGTTGAACTGTATAGGCGAAAGTTCCGGGTGGGCAGGGTCCGGGTGGTGTTACCCTAGGCACACAGATGTTTTGGCCGGGAAATAATCTATTAGGGTCACTAACTTGGGGATTAGCCGCAAGTAATTCATTAAGTGGTACCCCAAACATCTGGGCAATAGTAAACATGGTATCTCCCCGTTGAACTGTATAACTCATGGTGTTAGCGGGACATCTTACTTCAGGAACACAAACGATTTGACCCGGGGTTAATCTACTCGGATCGGGTATTTGGGGATTCGCGGCAATAAGTGACTGTACAGATACCCCAAATCTATTGGCAATAGTAAACATTGTATCCCCTCGTTGAACCACATAGGGGAAGGTATTATTCGGGCATTGTGTGGGTTGATTAGGGATGCAAACGATTTGGCCGGGTTGAATATTGCTCGGATTACTAATTTGTGGATT
>DUPA01000093.1 GCA_012838515.1 Natronincola sp.
AAACACGGTTTGTCATTAACCTCAGCTCCTACATAAACCTCGTCAATCAGTTTGTAAAATGATTCATCCATCTTTGGTTTATCAAAGTTTTTATCTCATCCTCACGAAAGTTGATAATAACGCGGTTTGACCCCCCTATTCTGGAGAATATCTGCTTAGTTCTTTGAAAATCTCACTGTTTCAGTTTCTTAGGCAACCATCATCTCTAATTGAATCTCTTGATTCAGGACGCTAAGATAAAATTTGAAAGGTGCTTTATTCTTTAGGCTGCCGTGACGCCGCCTATGGTTATAGTACTCCATGAATTCCGTTACTTCTTTGTAGGCTTCGGCATAGGACTGAAACTTGTGGCGAGACAGGCAATCGCTTTCTAAAATCGAGTGAAAAGACTCAATGTGAGCATTCATGTTTGGAGTGTTATTTGGTATTCGGGTATGCTCCACAGAAAGCTCGATACAGCCTTTCTGGAACACATGGGCGATAAATTGCGGACCATTATCCGTGCGCAATATCAATTTGGTAGTATCAGTTATCCTCCTGAGTATAACGGCTTGTTTTAAAGTCCTCAGGGCATCTAGGGCTAAAGCGTTAAGCCCTATATGGTAGCCGACAATGCAACGATCGTAAACATCAATGATTGAAATCACGTAAAAGAACCTATCTGTTCCGGCAATATAGCCATATTTGAGATCCATCTGCCAAAGCTGATTGGAATTAGTCACCTTGGTTTTCCTTGCCAATTTACGCGGATACTTGGGTTTTATTTCCCGCTGGGGAAGTAGCACACCTAGCTCCTTACATAGCCTGTATACTTTTTTATGGTTAATGTTCAGGTTATAGTCTTCTTGCATGCTGGTCGTAAGCTTTTTATAGCCATAAGGATACCCATCACCGGCGATTTCTTCCATGATGAACTCTTTAATCTGTTCATCGGAAATCTTTCGTCCTGTATATGTATAGGAATAGCCTAGTATTGGGCGCCCAGCACGCCTTTTAGATTCCTCTGATTTACCGGCGGATTGGGACATCTTCTTCGGTTGACGTGCCTTGTGAGCATAGTAGGTGGAGGAAGCTAAACCGACAGAGTGGAGAACAAGGCAGGCATTATATCCTTGTTCAATCCACCGATTGGCTATCATCACTTTGTCGGCTATCGAGGGTTTTTAGAGTCCCTGACCTCTTCCATTATCGTGATTTGCAGTTCTTTTTCCGCAACAATTCGCTTAAGCCTGTCGTTTTCGGTGCTGAATCTTGCAAGTCTCGTTTCAAGCTCTCTGAGACGTTTTACATCAGCAGCAGGCAAAGGCTTTGTAGAACCGGTTTCTCTGACTTTTCTTCTCCAGGTGTGAATGGTATTTGCAGAGATGTTATGGCGTCTGGCAACAACGGCAACATTTCCAACTTCTTGACATTCCCTTAATACCTGTTCTTTGAATTCTTGTGTGTAATCCCTTCTTTTCACGAAATTACCCCCTAATTAAATGATAGCAGATGAAAGGATTTTCTCCAAACCTATTAGGGGGCTTAATAGTGACCGTTTTTAATTACATTGAACACACATGCGTAAAGTATAAAAGCCTGATACAATCTAGCTACTTTAGATAAGCCGGAATACGTGAGTTTGGCATTCCCAAAGAAAACCATTAAAATGGCATAGTTAGTGAATATCGTGATCAAACTTGTCATTGCGTCTATACTTAATTCCTGTTGATTTGCCAGACCTGTAGCCGCTAGCAATATGCAGAACAAGATTATACATGATAGAACCCGCTGACTACTAATCGAGGCTCTGGAACTCACAATCTTAATGAATGACAAAAACACAAATGAGCCGCACAGTGCAAGTTTAAGCACTAAGTTTCCGCCATCAGTTCGCGAGATCAACATAGCTTGTGGCAAGATGGTTACCAAAAACCAAAAGTACAAATAACCTGCAAAACTAGATTCGCTATTAGATTTTGGACTTAGAAATCTTGTTACGTTGCCTTTCTTTTTGCCGTTGCTTAGAGCAATTGACACCTATCACACTTTCCCTGAACAAGCATCACACTAGCATTAGATTCAGCCCTTGTAGCGTTTGCCTGAGCCTTTGATCACATCACAATACTGAGAATAATACACTTTGGCAATATCTTTCCAATTAAACTTGTCAACGCAATCAATGCAGTTTTTTGAAATTTCCTCGTATTGTGCAACTACATCCATAGTTCTATCAGCAATATCACGCGGGTCATTACTTCTCACATGATAACCTACTGTACCTTCACTAAACTGACCGTCAAAACCTTGTCCTTTTGTATAGATAATCGGTAAACCCTGACTCATGGCTTCCGGATATACCAGACCAAACGTCTCTGTTACGGACGGCATTATGAAAATGTCATTTTCCCTATAAACTTCAATCAATTCTTCTTTACCTTTAGGAGAGTGGTAATTGACAAATGGTTTATTCTGAATGCGACGAAACACCGCTTTATCAACAATTTTACCAACAACGGTATACTGAACTTCAAACCCTCTACCCTGCAATAGCTCTATGGCCTTAACTGTACTAACCAGATTTTTTCTCTTGCAGACCCGACCAACATACAACAGTCTTAAGGGCATATCTGTTGCTAGAGTTCTAGGCATTCCCTTATTGTCAAGCCAAAAATCGTCAATTCCGTTTGGAACAATGGTTGATTTAGTTCGGAGGGCTTCCCTTAAATAAGATGGAATGTAAGTATCTATTACGAAGTCTCGCACAGCACTGGAAAGAAAGACAATCTTGCTAGCATTCTCAAGTATCCTTTTACCCAGATTACGTAAGTGAAGCATATTCTTAAAGAATAGATTAATGTCTGTAGATCGAACAGCTACGATATAAGGGATATCATATATTTCTTTTAATTTGAGAGCTATCGAGCCGTTGGAGAATAAGGAATGAGCATGAATGCAGTCATAACTTGATATATCGATGTGTCGAGAGATATCGCCAAGAATCTTCATATGTTTTCTGTGAAAAGCAAATCGATCTAGCTTATTATAGCATTCAGAAGTGACAACACTATGTAGCACACTAGGACCCTCATCGCGGTCTAAGAAATATCCTTTTGGAACCGGTGTATATGTAGTCATGGTAATCGGAATATCAGCAAATGCTTCTAGCAACTTCTTGTGAACTGTAGATGTATAAAAGAACGAGTTCAAGTGCAAAATTCTTAGCATTCTAAAACCCCTCGCATTAGAGATACAGGATACTGGCCTCTATCATAGTTGTGCACATTAAGTAGCTTGTCCGTTCAAGCTACTTTAAGTATCCAGCCTATAAAAAACATCACTCCACTTGGACACTATGCATTTTTCAGAAAAAACCCCTCCATTGGAGGTCCGTTTAAGAGACATCAACTGCATTGCTTCCAATGCTTGCCTTTCACTGAGTAAATATAGTAACTTTTCAAATAAGAAATCAACCACATTTTCATCGATGTAATTAGCATATATCGTTTTTCGCCTATGGTTCCAGACCGCAGGGTTCGGGAGATTATCACGCGAGAAAAACCGGAATTTCGGACTGACTAAATAACCATTGAGGCCGTCAATTACCATCTCTGGGATAGCATACAAGTCGGTCGACAAGACAGCATTTGCATGCTTCATGGCTTCTAGTACGACCATAGGGAAACTATCCTGTCGAGTTGGATGCAACAAAATGTTAGACTTGCCGTAAAGTTCACTCAATTCCTCGTACGTTAGATTAAAGTCTACCAAATGTACATTTGGTAGTGCCAAAATGGCATCTCTAAGTTCGTTATGAAGTGAATCTAGACGAGTGATAATAGTCAGCTCTATATCGTCTATTAAGGCACTTTCCAACTTCTGGAAACATGCAATTATTTCTCTCCCGCCTTTAAGTTCGAACTCCGATGAAACATAAAGGCATTTAAGGATCTGTTGACTACTTCGTTCCTTCACATGTTGGGGATCTACTTTCGTGTCAGGAATAAGCGGGTAGATCTGATAGATGTCCAGATGCTTCGGGATATCAAAAAACCTGCTTAACGTTTCATAGCAAGCGTTAGACATACAGACTATTGCTTTTAATCTACGATCGTTTAGATATCTCA
>DUPA01000011.1 GCA_012838515.1 Natronincola sp.
AAATCATCAAAATAACCAAATTTCATCTTATTGTCCTCCTATTGTTTTTATATGAATTGCTAAAATTATCTAATTGGCTTCGAAACAATTATATATATATTCTTCAGATAATTCAAGAGGGTAATTCGGACAAGAATGGCTTGCAATCCTTCGAGCACTATGCTAAAATTAAGTTCGTTATGAAACTTGCTCAAAGGGGGTAGGAAACATGGCCAGACAATGTGTTGTTTGCAACAAAGGAACCGCTTCCGGTAATTTACGAAGCCACGCACTCAACAAAAATAAACGAACCTGGAAACCTAACTTGCAAAAAGCTCGGATTATTATTAATGGAAGTCCAAAAAGGGCTTACGTTTGCACAAGATGTCTAAAAAGTGGAAAAGTAGAACGTTCCGTTTAATCTACCTACCTTATCAAATTATAAAAAATTGACCCCTAGATATCTAGGGGTATTTTATTGCTCAAAATCACCAGTAGCACACCTTTTTTTGAGCAGATTTTTATTTTTCTTTGCACTGCCTCGTTACTAATGGGCATGGTTGTCCCCTTTTCCAAACAGGCATCGCTTAAAGGATAAAGTAATCCTCGGGTTGTTATACCTTCTACGCGAGTCGTTAAGGGTATAATGGAAAATGGCTCCCCCACCCTTGCATCAACTTCAAGATCGCCTTCGAACGCCGAAAGCATATGCGTTCTCGTGAACAATCTATTATCAATTCCCTTCAAAGCAAGGGAATAAAGTAATTCAATGTTTCCCAAACCGTGATCAATACGACTACCCCAGCCTCCAACTATGGTAATATCTTTAATATCTCTATCTAAACAATAATTAATGGCAAGTTCAATGTCAGTGTAATCTTTCTTTGTGGGAAACCTAAGAAACGGAACATTTTTTTCTTGCCAATAACACTCTATTTGGGGGCTCAAAGAATCACCATCACCAATAATAAGGTGGGGAACCAGTCCCCACCTCTTTGCCAATGCCCCTCCACCATCCGCGGCAATGATCAAAGATCCTTTACAGTTGCCAAGCGGCTTCTCCGGAACATCTTCACCTGAACCTAAAATTAAGCTATGCCTGTAAGGTTTCCTGTTCAAAAATTTCCCTCCGTTTTGACAAGAAATGTATAGTCACCATAATTATTATCGCTTCCGGTATTAAATACGATGCATTATAAGTCAAAGAATAAAGTAAGGCCGGGGTTCCTTCCGGTGCGTATTCCGCAAAAAACACCACACCGCTTACCACATGGATTACATAACGCAGAAAAGATCCTGCAGCTATACCCAAAAATCTATTCTTCCGCAAGATACCGAAGCCTGCTACGCCTAAAACCGCAAAAGGAATCGGATAATCTAAAAGCACTTGTACCGGATGGAGAATATAGGGTGAAATCATTAATTTTAGTAATCCCAGTAATCCCCCACCAATAACTCCCATTTTACCCCCGCGTCTAAATGCTAAAATAAAGATGGGCAGCATTTCCAGTGATAAACTACCCCCTTGGGGCATTCGAAAAAGTC
>DUPA01000012.1 GCA_012838515.1 Natronincola sp.
AGCACCATAGGCTTGCAATCTATTTAATAGAGAAGGAATAAATTTTAGATGGGTTTCCACGCTTCCCACCACTCCATGCTTGGTTAACCCTTCACCACCTGTTTCGAATTGTGGCTTTATCAAGGCAACGATGTGACCTTGTGGTTTAAGAACATCAACGACAAAAGGCATTACTTTTTCCAATGATATGAAAGAAACATCAATGGTGGCGAATTCGACGAGTTCTCCTAATAATTTAGGGGTCACATCACGAACATCGGTCTGCTCAAAAACAATAACACGGGGATCTTGCCGCAATTCGGGTACAAGTTGATCCTTTCCGACGTCAATTGCATAGATCCTTTTAGCGCCGTTTTCAAGCAAGCACGCGGTGAAACCCCCGGTGGAAGCCCCCACATCTAAACCGATCTTATTTTGAACATCAATATTAAATACCTTCAGGGCCTTTTCTAATTTAAGCCCGGCCCTACTGGGGTAAGCCAATATTTCGCCCTCGATCTCTATCTGAGCATCTATTGCCACTTTTAGACCCGGCTTGGTCACTTTTTTCTGTTCAACAAAAATTTGACCTTGTAAAATAGCTTCTTTAGCCTTTTGTCTCGAAGGAAACAATCCCCTTTTGGCCATCAACACATCTAAACGCATCTTAAATCATTTATCCTTTCGCGCAACAAGTCTATAAGCCTGGCCTGACAAGGTTTGCCTAACCCTTTGCGCAATATGCTGCGAGGTTATACCATATTCTTCATATAATTGCTCAATATTTCCCTGCGGTATGAAGGTATCGGGATAACCGATTCGGTCAACCCTAACCCTAGGTACAGTGCTCAATAATTCAAGTACACTGCTGCCAAAGCCCCCTGCTAATACATGATCTTCGATGGTTAAGACATAGTTCGATGCTTTTGCTAGTTTTAAGATCATGGCTTCATCGAGGGGTTTAAGGGATCTCACATTTACAACCGCCAAATTGTATTCAGAAGCCAGTATCCCCGCGGCGTCCTGTGCTATTTCCACTAGAGGACCGGGCGCAAGAATAACTCCATCCCTTCCGTTACGGATTTGAGATGCGGTAATGGGCGCACTCTCATCAAAAACTAGTGCCTCACCACTTTCAATGGAAGTATTGGCCCGCGGATAGCGAATGATTACAGGACCATTTTGCCTAATTGCCCAAGTTAGCATTGCAGATAATTCTTCTCCATTACAGGGAGCCAAAATAACTAAGTTAGGTACAGTTCTTAAAAAGCTTATGTCGAAAACACCCTGGTGAGTCGGTCCATCATCCCCCACAACGCCTGCACGGTCAATTGCGAGTACAACCGGTAATCTTTGCAAGGCTAAATCATGAATGATTTGATCGTAACTTCTCTGGGCGAAAGTTGAATAAAGAGCCACAACCGGACGCAATCCGTCCTTAGCCATTCCCGCAGCTAAGGTAACTGCGTGTTGTTCGGCGATTCCCACGTCGAAGAAGCGCTTAGGAAAAGTCTTGGCAAACTTCCCCAGACCCGTTCCATCGCGCATGGCTGCGGTAATTGCAACTATTTTCGAATTTTCTTTCGCTAACTCAACAAGGGAGTTTCCGAATACTTTACTATAGGAAATCTCCTGTCGCCGCTTAACCACTGATAGTGGACCCACACCATGATAACGATGGGGACTTTCTTCAGCTAGGGCATGTCCTCGGCCTTTTTGGGTGTTAACATGAATAAGAACGGGGCCGCCACGCTGTAAACCTGAGCGAATGGCCTTTCTCAATTGCGGTATATTATGACCATCAAAAGGACCAAAATAAGCAAAGCCTAATTCCTCAAATAATTGACCCGGCAGAATAGTTTTTAGTGTTCTCTTAAATTTGTGTGCAACTTTTGACACGGGGGAACCAACAACCGGAACACGTCTTAAAAAAGAAGATAAATCTTCGCGCGCCTTGTATAGCGTGCTATCTGCACGAATTCTACCCAAATAATCACTAAGGGCCCCAACATTATTGGTTATGGACATGTCATTATCATTTAAAATAACCACAATATCCTTGCCCAAAGTACCTATATGGTTCAGTGCCTCAAAAGCCATACCACCGGTGAGAGCCCCATCGCCGATGACCGCCACTACCTTATAATCATCGCCTTGTAAATCGCGGGCTATGGCCATGCCTGCAGCGGCGGAAATGGATGTGGAACTATGTCCCACTCCAAAATGATCGTGTTCGCTTTCGTTGGGGCAAGGAAACCCCGACAAACCTTGCCACTGACGAAGTGTGCTAAATTGATCTTTACGACCGGTAATTAATTTATGAGGGTAACATTGATGACCTACATCCCAAATAATCCGATCTTTAGGACTGTTGAGCTCACTATGTAAAGCCAAAGTAAGTTCAACCACGCCAAGATTTGCACCTAAATGTCCACCTGTCTTTTCAATGGTAGAAATGATGTAACTCCGAATTTCTTCAGAGAGCAATTTTAGTTGGTGAATATCCAAGTCTTTAATATCCTGTGGCGAATTTACTTTCTGTAACAAAGTACCATACATAAATTAAACCTCTATTTCTTCTTATTTTTTACCGAATTTGGTTCAAACTTTACGCCTATTTTCTCCAAGGAGTTAAGAACCCATCCGGTCATCATCAAAATCTTGGTCGAATTTGAAATAGCATAATTCTTGCCCAATGCTTTTCCACCAACGGTTAAAGCCGCCACTAGTGCGACCATCAAGGTGGAAGTTAGTGCTTCACTTAATTCCGGCGAAGAACCAGCTATTCTAAAGATAACCGCCACACCTATGGCACCACTTAGGGTACCTGCAACATCACCTACGAGATCGTTACAGAAAGTGGATACCCCGTCTGCATTCCTAACAAGCCAGATTGCCTGTTTAGCCCCTGATACTTTATTTGAGGCCATGGCATGAAACGGTGCTTCGTTGCCTGCAGTGGCCGCCACACCAATAATATCAAAAAGTACACCAATAAGTATAACAAAAAGTAGTAACATAAAGCTTAATGTCAACGGTAAAAACGACAATACGCTGTTACTACCAAAGTTAAGTACCACGGAAAGAAAAAAGGTTATTAAAATCAATGAAAATAGCGTTTTCCAACGTCTTTGCATTTTTATACATCCTTAAAAAAATACCGAGGTGAGTGGCAGTGATATGAGTAAAGATTGTGGCTTAGGTCCAGCAGGTTTTCCCAAAGATCTTCCAATTCGTCACCGTAACTGGCGGTTTCCCCTTTCTGATCTCTTCGCTTGTCACCAAAAACGAGGCTGGATTACCACTTAGACCACACCGTAATCCCCATTTCACCATCTGAAAAAGATACAGTCTAGGAGTTTTCCTCGACACGGTTCACACTCTCTAGTCTCTTTTGCAGTAAAGGTTTCAAGGGTTTCCACCAAGGTGGAGAGCAAAACGCTTCGGCCGAAAGCTTTTTTGCTTTTTATCCCTATCCCCCAATTACCACTCAAGACAGGCTACACTGCACCCAACACTGATATGTGTATAAGCTACAATTTGGTATCGCGTGCAGGTTTAATCCCAAACCGTAAAAATGCGATCATCGCATTTCCACAGAAATGGGTCTCCGTGGGGGTGGGTCAACGCCTGCATGCCCTTGCAGATCGCCCTACCCCCTTAACCCCCAGCAGCAACCCATGACTGGGCGTCACAAGCCACCACCAGAGACTTCATCGATGTGCCCTTAACGGATTTTTAGGCCCGCTTTCAAGAATGAGACCAGTGACTAGAATACTGCGCCACTCACCTCTAAGTCTGTCTAATTATACCATAGCCTCTGAATTAAGTGCAAGTAAACTAATGGTCTCTCTGGATGATAAAGGTGGCTAAATATCTCAGTATATTTGCCTTACAAGTAAAACCTTTTAGTGCATCTAAACATTCCGCAACACAGGCTTCAGCCAATTCTATAGATTTTTCAAGACCATATAGCCGCGGATAGGTCTGTTTACCTTTGTCCCGGTCTGCCCCTATGGCCTTGCCTAGTTGATCTGCGTGGCCAATCTCATCTAGAATATCATCGGTTATTTGGAAAGCCATCCCTAAGGATTCGCCGTAGGACGTTAGAAGTTCTAATTCTTTCCCACTGGCACCGCCTATTAATGCCCCACCGCGTAAAGCTGCTTTAATAAGAGCACCTGTTTTATGCTTGTGAATGTAGTCCAATGTTTGAGGTGTTAGCTTTTTTCCTTCCGAACTAATGTCGATCACTTGTCCACCTACCATCCCCTGAGAACCTGCTCCGGTAGATAACTCTGCGATCACTTTGATGGCAACACTCGGACAGATACCGTAATCCTCGGGCATTTGCGCCAAAATTTCAAATGCTAGAGTTAGTAAGGCGTCACCTGCCAATACGGCCATTGCATCGCCATACACCCTATGGTTAGACGGTTTACCGCGCCTTAAATCATCATCATCCATGCACGGCAAATCATCGTGTATCAAAGAGTAGGCATGAACCATCTCCACTGCGGCAGCAAGGCCGTCTGTCTGTTTTACATCTCCGCCCACCGCTTCGCAGGCAGCCATAACCAACATTCCTCTTAACCGTTTACCCCCGCCTAAAGTTGAATAACGCATTGCTTCGTGGATCAACTCGGGCATTACTTGAACTCCGGGTAGTTTTTCTTCCAAGATATTCTCTATTTTCTCAGCAGTCGTATCCCAGTATGTTAAAAAGTTCTCCATTAATCCTTCACCTCGATTGGTTCAATCCGTTCATCCTCAAGCATAACCTCGATTTTGCCTTCCGCATCGTCTAGTTTTTTATTACATAGTCTGGCAAGCTTCACCCCTTCTTCAAATAAGCTTAAGGACTCATCTAAAGAGGATTCTCCTTGCTCGAGTTTCCTAACGATTTCTTCTAACCGAATTAGTGCTATTTCAAAGTTTAATTCACTCATGAGTTGTACTCCCTTCCACCTTGCACAAAAGATCGCCGCGATGCAACCGTACTCTAAGCGATGAACCAACAGCTACGTTTTTAGCATCACGTACAATTTTCCCATTATGATCTTGGCAAATCGAATAACCCCTACCAAGAGTCTCTAGGGGACTAAGAGTATTAAGTTTCCCCACATGTGTTTCTAATTTAGAACGTAGCAATATTAAATTATGACGATTATGTCTTACAATTGCTGACCATTGCTCATCGACTTTTTGCCTTAATTGTCCGATGGCTTGCGCCGGTTGTAATAGCACGGGGCTTTGGGTTAGCTGCTTTAAATACCGCCGTTCGGAATTAATCTTCTGGGTCACCGCTATTTTCATCCGCTCTTCCGAATTAGCGATAGATTCTACAAGATCTTTTTTAACAGGCACGACCAATTCTGCCGCGGCCGATGGTGTAGGGGCACGTAAATCCGCAACAAAATCTGCTATTGTAAAATCTGTTTCGTGACCTACCGCAGATATAATCGGAATCTTAGATCTTGCTATTGCTCTAGCAAGATGTTCATCATTAAAGGCGCCCAGCTCTTCAAAAGATCCACCGCCCCTTCCCATTATAATTACGTCTACATTTGTTTTTTGAGACATTGCTAAGGCCTCCAGTAGACTTTTGGGGGCTCCATCTCCTTGTACAAGGGCGGGGAAAATTAATACATCAACCCCGCCGTGGCGTCTTTTTAGAACATTAAGAATGTCACGCAGCGCCGCGCCGGAGGGCGAAGTTATTACTCCGATTCTTGTGGGCAAATATGGTAAGGAAATTTTATTCGCTGGGTCAAAAAGTCCTTCCCTTTGTAATTTCTCTTTCAGTTGCTCAAAAGCTAAATGCAGATCCCCCACTCCCTGTGGTAGCAATAATTCAACATAGAGCTGATATTCTCCATTTGGTTCATAAACGCCAAGTGACCCTATTGCGATTAAAGTGTCACCGTTTTTAGGCGGAAAATTCAAATGCTGATTATGTCCTCTGAACATAACTGCTTTAATGCGACTATTTTGATCTTTTAAAGAGAAATACATATGCCCGGATCTATGATGTATAAAATTGGAGATTTCCCCCTGTACAGCCAAATCCTGAAAAGGAGGGTTGTTAAATACCTGTTTTATTTGTTTTGTCAGTTCGCTTACTGAAATAGGTTCCACCAGCATCCCCTTTCCTTATGGTTAAATCAAGATATTGTAATGATACCCGCCCGCAGTGCACCGTAGTATGCTGCACCATAAGCGTTATCAACACTATATTTCGGAGACGCGAAGAATAGTTTCCAATCAGGTAATGACTTCTCCAGTTGTTCCCTGATTAATAAATTAGCGGCCACTCCACCAATAACCAATATTTCGCGGCAATCCGTTTTACTTTCGGTGAAGCGAATCCACTTAATTAGTGTTCTAGCAATAACATCAAGGCAAGTTCTTGCCAAGATTTCGGGTTCGACTTGTCCAACAATCCGCTCTAGAGCAGTTAAAGGTCCGGAAAAACTAATTTTTCCATTACGATGAAAGGTACTTATTGGCACTGTTTCGAGAGTTTTGTTCGCTAGGTTTTCCAATAATGGTCCGGCCGGAAAAGGTAGTCCAAGTTTAACCCCCAGACGATCCACTAATTGACCCGCATGTAAGTCTAACGTGCAGCCTAAAGATTCAACTGCCAATCGAAAATCATTGCTATATCTTTTTACCTCCGTTAGTTCAGTTGTCCCCCCTGATAGATGAAGTGCTAAAAAGCGGGATTCTTTAAGCCCCCCGGAGCTAGCCACTCCGCTCCATATATGTGTTTCTTGATGAGTGGTTTCATAAACGGGGATGCCTAGGATATGACCTAAGGAACTCGCGAAACTAGTTCCCGGTATGAAAACAGGCATGTATGAGTCGTCGCGGGGTCGAGGTTTAGCTGAAACTCCTATGGCGGTCAAAGTGTTAGTGTTAAAATGATTTTGAATATTAGCGGTTAACTCAGGCAAATTTTTCACATGTTGAAATAAGGCTTCCGATTGCCGTAATCCACGGGCACCGGAAGCCACATTTAAAATTTTTCGTTGGTCGGCGACCACTTTTCCATCTTCACCAACTAAACATATTGATGTTGTATAATTACTGGTATCAATCCCCAATACAAGCTTCATTGAAACCCGCCTTCTCGTATCACAGTGCCCAATAAACCATTAATGAAGCGCGATGCTTCATCATCTCCAAAACTTTTGGCTAGCTCTACCGCCTCGTTTACGGAGACTCCTATGGGTATCTCATCCATAAAAACAATCTCATAAATTGCTAAACGCAGAATGTTGCGTTCTATAAATCCAAGACGATGGACATCCCAGTCTACGGATACGGCTTTTATTTGAGTATCAAGGGCGGTTATGTGCTGCATAACACCACGTACCGCCCTTTTAACATATTCTTGGTTCTCTGCACCTAAAGCAACTTCGCTCAATCTTTGCATCAGAGCATTCTCAACTTCGCCTTTAGCTAGGTCAATTTGAAACAATGTTTGAAAGGCTACTTGTCGCGCCAAACGTCTACTCAACTGAAATCACCTCAAGAACCTAGTAAAAACATTCTCTTCGCTATTGGGCGAGTCGAAACGTGCACCTAAATAAAAACCTGCTCCAATACAAAGCACCACAAAAACACCTTTAACTATTCCGTAACGGATAATAATCCAGCCTACCACCAAACCGATGATTGAGCCCAAAATTTTACCCAAGTGTGTGGTTAGCTTATCAAGCAATTTTTCCACCATTTATTACACCCCTTTTAAATCTCAACATCGACCTCGCCGAGTTCGGCGTCGCCTTTTGTTGATATTCCCACTACAAATACTTCTACCTCTGTAAGCGCGACCCCTAAGGTACTTTCCACGTATTCTTTAACTTTTTCTTGGAGTCTCTCGGACAATTGGGGAATATTGTATCCGGGGTAAACTTGAACTTTTAATACTACTTTAGGATCTTCCACATTTGAGATGGAAGCTTTTATCTGTTCTAATCCTTGAACCTGGTTAGCTGCTTCAACCACAAGGGTTTCTACACAAACTGAACCGATTTTCACTAAACCGTGTTCGCTTCGGTAAATCATGTACTTCTTTTTATCTCTTCGAGTAACGAGAATCAAAAGGTAAACGCCTAACAAAATTAAAAGCAGCGCCACAACTCCACCATCGAACATAAGGTTAGAAGAATTGAGCCAAAATAGCACGAGATTATTACCCCAAATTGTAAGGCATAGCAAAGCAGACAATCCTAGCAAGAGCAGGGCAATAATGGCTAGAAAAACACGATCCAAAAGTGTCATTTTACTTCCTCCTAGGAGCTGGTGTTGCCGGAGCTTCTTCCGTCTTTTTCTCTTGAGGAAAATGAACGCCTAAGACATGAAGATTCACTTCCTGCACATCTAGACCAGTCATTACTTCAATCGTTCGTTTAACATTCTCCTGTATTTGTTCGGCAACCTCAGGAATATGGTAACCATATTCGATTATAACGAAGAGGTCAACCACACATTCATGTTCGCCTACTTCTACTTTTACACCCTTTGCAAGATTACGGTGCCCTAGCATTTCGGCGATTCCACCTGCAATACCCCCACTCATACCTGCTACACCCGGGATTTCTGTTGCAGCCAGACCCGCAATAATTCCTACAACATCATTGGCAATTTTCAATTCTCCTATTTCGTTACGGTTTTCCTTTTCTGCCATTTTTACACACCTCCTATAGATTATTATATCAGACTATTTCTTATCAGACAATTTACGTTCTTCGAGCCATTGTTCTACAAAATCTGTGGTGAAATCAGCGTTACGGAATCTCTCATCACCCATCATCTCTCGATGGAAAGGAATAGATGTTTCGATACCCTCCACAACCAGTTCTTGAAGACTTCTTTGCATGCGTTGAATGGCTTCTTCCCTATCCGGGGCCCAAGCAATAATCTTTGCAAACATGGAATCATAAAATGGCGAAATAACGTAACCTGTATGTGCGTGGCTATCCCAGCGCACGCCATTTCCACCCGGTACAAATAAAGTTTCGATCTTTCCAGGAGACGGTCTCGAGCCGACCCTTACTTCCTCTGCATTAATTCTGCATTCAATGGCATGACCGGAGGGCACTAAATCTTCTTGCCCATAGCCAAGTAACTCACCTGAAGCTAACCTAATCTGCTCTTTTACTAAATCAATACCGTAAACCATCTCAGTTACAGGATGCTCCACCTGTATTCTCGTATTCATCTCCATAAAATAAAAATTATTATGTTTATCAAGCAAAAACTCCATGGTGCCGGCATTTCGATAGTTAACGGCCTTGGCTCCTAAAACAGCCTTTTCACCCATATTCGCCCGTAAATCTTCACTCACCGCGGGGGAAGGGCACTCCTCTATAAGCTTCTGATGGCGACGCTGCAAAGAACATTCTCGTTCTCCGAAATGAACAACGTTACCAAAATTGTCCCCTAAAAGTTGCACTTCAATGTGTCTGGGGCCCTCAATAAATTTCTCCAAATAAACCGCATCATTATTAAATGCGGCCGCGGCTTCGGCCCTTGCTGTACTAAAACCATGGAGAAGCTCTTCTTTATTTCTTGCTAAGCGCATACCTTTTCCTCCACCACCGGCACTGGCTTTAACTATTACCGGATACCCCAGCTTATCCGCTAACTCAACCAAAGATTTTTCATTGGTTACCTCACCGTCACTACCGGGAATAACGGGCACCCCTGCCGCTTTCATTGTGGCTTTTGCTTTTGTTTTATCGCCAAGAAGTTCAATTTGTTCTGCAGTCGGGCCTATAAAAACAATATTATGCGCTTCACACATTTCCGCGAACAGGGCCTGTTCACTTAGATAACCATATCCCGGATGGATACCTTCGGCCCCGTGGGCAACTGCCGCGGCCATTATATTTTGTAAATTCAAATAGCTTTCTTGGGAGGAAGCGGGACCTACGCAAACTGCTATATCTGCCATTTGCACATGAAGAGAATCACGATCCGCCTCCGAATAAACTGCAATAGTTTCTATGTTTAATTCGCGGCAAGCGCGAATAATGCGCACAGCTATTTCTCCTCTGTTCGCTATTAAAATTCTCCGTAACATGGAGCACCTCCTAGGCTTTAGGGTCGATTAAAACTAGCGGCTGCCCGAATTCGACTGCCTCACCGTTCTCAACAAGCACCTCTTTAACTACACCCTTTACCTCCGATTCGATTTCATTCATCATTTTCATTGCTTCGATAATAAACAAAATCTGACCCTCACTTACGCTATCTCCCACTTGAATATAGGGGGCCGCATCGGGGGACGGAGCTCGATAAAAAGTGCCTACCATAGGTGCTACCACTTCTATGTAACAGTGATCATTTTTTACACCGGCTTCGGGGCCGGGTTGAGAAACATTGACAACTGGTGAAGCCGCCGGTGTTGCCAGCACTTTCTCCACTATTTGCACTGGGGCTTCGGCTTTTTCTTCTTTTCTGATTCTTATTCGAAATCCTTCGTTTTCTATTTCTAACTCCACTATATCAGTGGAATCAACTAGCGTTGCTAGCTCTTTAATTTGCTTAAATTCCATTAAAGTATACACCTCTTTCTGTTTCATTCTTGATTACTTTCGCTAATTTTCATTCTTTTCCTCTAAAAAAGAAGCCTCCTTTTAGAGGCTTCCGCAAAAAAATATTCTAAACACCTAGCGTTTCATCGACGATTGTTATCCGGTCTAGTCTTACATCGCACAATCTTTGCACTAGTTCACCTATTCGTGCCGCCTCTTCTTGACTGAGAGTAACAGGTACCACCACCGTAACAACATGGTGATCGATTATTGCTAACGCATCAACGTAACCCTTTGCTTTTAAAAGGCTTTCTATTTCCGTTTCCCGACTCATTTTTTCTATGAGCTTCCGAAGGTCCTCTTGTGCTTGCACTCTTCTTTGGCTGTCACTATGAGAATCGTAGGCTAGATTTTGTAACAATTCTGTTTGCCTGCTTCGAATCCTTTCTCTTTCCAATTTATATTCTGCAAATTTAGTTGGAATTGGGCGTACTGTCACAGGTTCTACAGATAACAAATTTTCCGAGATCCATTCGGCTTCTAGATCGACTACTTCATCTCGCTTTGCACTTCGATCATCCTTAAACACAAAAACCAAGGCCAAGATCACCACAACAATAATTAAAACATTCCAAAAAAGCTTTTTCCACTTGACCACATAAAAATTAGCCATCATTCCCCTCCTCCCTATTTTTTGAAAAGAACCTCTATACGATGCATGGGCAATTGTAAGGCGGTTGACACCGCCCGGGCTATTTCTAAGCGCAATTCCGCTTGCGGCTCATATTCCACTACAATCAATACTCCCCTAACAATTGGCTCTGACTCATCTAAAATTAAGGGCATTTCCTTACGTGATTCGTCATTGCGTAATATTACCGGCGTAGATGTCCATCTTCTTTCAACGGATCCATCAGATAAAGTACGTTCTTCTTCCGTCTCATTGCGCGCAATGTTAATCTGTGGACCGCGCTCCAATGTCAAAAATACTTGGCTTCTCTTTCCGCCTAATAAGGCATTTAAGATCTGGGTTAATTCTTTTTCCCAAGAACACTCATCTATATTTATATTTACAGGAGCCGCTTGTTTAGAACCGGAATCTTGTATCTGAGTAACTTGCGTAGGGCTCAAAAGTAACACGGCAATCCCGATAATTGTTGCGATGGCAAGCCAACCAATGATTTTACGTTGCTTTTCATTTAATCTGCTCCACAGCTCTCCCACGGAAATCCCCCTATTCCATGTACATTTCTACTATTGATATTTGACTTGATGAAATATTTAAAGACCTTTCAACAATGGCCATAACCCTGTTTTCTATTTCCGATGTTAATGGCTTAAGCTTAATAAGTATGTGAGCATCTTCGTTAATGATAACTTCGATATCTTCAATTGCTTCAAGCGTTAGAAGTAATCCTTCGATTTGCTTAGAAGCATTAAATTTTTCATTTTTTAAAAAGGGCTGCATAGCAACTGTTCGAAGTTGATCACTGTCTTCGGCTAACCGTGTTTGAGGGTATTTCTGATCTAGTATGGTCATGGTATATTTCTCTGGATTGAGGTCAAAAAGTATGGTAAAAGGTTGTAATATGGCTAACATGAGCACTAGCCCCAGTACCAATCTGGAAAATTTACTTAAATTTCCCTCTGGGAGTAAAAGTTCTAAGATGCCCATAACGGTTGTTAATCCTAATAGCATTTTTAACCATTGTTTCCAATACATCTTGTTCACCTCAAGAAAACAGCCAAATTGCCCAAACCGACTAAAATACTTATGCATAAAAGAAACATTAGCGTAACGGCGCACAAGGAAATAAGAACTAAGGACAAGGAGCTTTCCATAATACTTAAGGCTTCTACCATACGAAAATCGCATATGGGTTCTAACAAAACACCCACTATTTTATAAATAAAAATTGATGCAAGCATTTTTAAGACCGGTGTCAGCAAAATTAAAATTAGCATGACTAAGCCAAATACCCCGATCCCGTTTTTAATTAAAAGGGAGCCGCCTACTACCACTTCGACGGTATCGGCGAACACGCCGCCAACAATAGGTATGAAGGTTCTTGTAAAATATTTCGCGGCCCGTAAGGTTACCCCATCGGCCACGGGAGCAATTGCACCTTTAACGACCATGAAGCCGGAGAAAACAATAAAGAAAAAACTAAGTATTGTTGTTACGCTCTGCCGGATTAAATCGCCTAATTTTGAAAAGGGCAAATCGGGAGTAAAGTGGGCAACTAAGCGAAACACTGTACTAAAAAGGATTAAAGGAAATATAAGATAATGAACTAAATTGGCAATTCCCCCCACTAGCCCCCAAAGAATGGGATGAAAGATAGTTGCGGAGGTAATGCCACCAACAGCCATTAGCAAGGTTGATAACATTGGCAAAATAGCTTGCATAAACGATACCATTTTGTCGACCGTTGCAGTTGCCAAAGCTAAAATAATTTGGAAACTTTGTAACCCCACTACTATAAAAATTAGAAAGCAAACTCCAAAAGCAAGATTTACCATGGATTTAGTTCCAAAAGAAGCAGATAATCGCTGAAGTAGGCTTGCTAAAATTCCCAATACAATAAGTTGACGTAAAAAATGTACATTTAGATAAAGCTCCCGCAGAAAATTACTTATTAGCAACTGCAATAATTCTCCCGGTGAAGTACGATTATCTTTTGAAAGTAGATCTCTCCAATTTAGACCCGGCAAGAAGTCTTGATATTCCCTTTCAAGAAGTTCAGCAAAGCGCAGCAAATTCCCCAAGTCCAATGCATCAAGCTGGGCCTGGACAGACTCTTCAAGGGGTTGCAAATCAACTGTGTTATGTGCTTGGATGGTGAATGGCGGAAAAAGAAGCATAAAAATGATCGTGTAAAGAATCTTTTGTTTCATGTCATCACCTACTAAAATCCAAGTATTCCGAATAAGATATGAAGAATTGCCTGTAATACCGGTAAAGCGATCAATAAAATTACCAATTTACCCGCTAACTCCACAACTTTAGATATGGCTTCTTCCCCTGCCTCGCGGCAAACTTCCACGCCGAATGAAGTTATATAGGCTACACCGATCGTTTTCAGAACCGGGTTTAAATATAACGAACTAACAGACGCTTCCCTTGCTAATACGGTGAGGGTCTGTAAAGCAGTGGAAAAATGAGTGAGCAAACTTCCGAGTACTATTACAACAAACGCCATTGATAAAAGAACCGCCCATGAAGGTTGCTCTTCCCTAAGCTGACTTTGAAAAACGGTTAAAACCAAGCCTAATCCGATTACTAATGGCAACCAAAGCAACATTGCTTCACCACCTAAAGACCGCTTCCACACTTGAGAAAAGCTGTCCAACCATTTGAACAAGCCATAAAAGAACAATGATTACCCCCGCCAAACTTAGCATCTGGGCCTGCTCTTTACGATCAGCTTGGACAAGAAAGATATTTAAAACAGCTATTAAGATTCCGAGGCCTGCAATCCGATAAATTGGAGATAAATCCGTCAATTGAACCCCCCCTAAAACAACAATAATACAATGAGAAGACCGGCGGAAAAGCCCATATATTGCCACAACCTTGTATGTTTTTCTTGTTCACTTTTGGCTTCTTGTAGGGCTTGTTCCAATCTAATCAAAGTTTTCTTAATGTGTTTGGTTTGTTCAGACACATCATTAATGCCTAACACACGACCCAGTTCTTGCATGTCGCCCAGAACCTGGGACGGAAAACCCTCTTCACCTAGATTTATAATTCCATGCGCCCATACTTTGCTAAACTCTTCTCCCTCTTCGTTTTGTAGAGCATCATCCAATATCCGTAGAAATTCTGCTATTACACCGGAGTACTCGTTTTTTTGAATGGAAATGATATCCGGCAAAGTGGTACGGGCAAAATGAATTTCGGACTCTAAAATCTGAATGAACGATATTAATTGTCGCAAATTATACACGCGTTTCCCGTAGCTACCGGCGACAATTAAGCCCATCATGCCACAAGAGAAAACGATTAATGCCGTGCCTATTAAGCGCATTACTTCACCCCTGTCCTAATAGTTTTATGCTCTTCCATCTATCCTTAGAACCGATTCAATTGTGCCGGGACCCAATCTTCGAGACAAAATTATGACAAGTTCAAATACGTATAGACTGTCCTTGGCCCAACGTCGAGTTTTTAGTTGCTCCCATGAATCACCATGACATGTGGCCATCACTTTAACTCCACTACGGGCTAGTTCCGCAAGGATCTCCGCATCTTGTCCGTGGCCTATTTCATCGGTAACAACAATTTCAGGGGCTAGACCCCTAATTGCATGGTGTATGCCGATTTCCTTGTTATACCCATCTAGAACATCTGTCTGTAAACCCACATCTAGCTGAGGGACACCCTTAAAGCTTGCAGCTATCTCCGATCTTTCATCAACGACAACCACTTGAAATCCTTTATTAGCAAGTTGTCTAGTTAGATCTCTCAATAGTGTTGTTTTACCGCAACCCGGAGGCGAAACAATCAAAGAAGATAAAAGGGATTTTCTCGTATCGGAGTAGACCCTATTTATTATTGAATTGGCAGCCCCCACCACTGCTTTGGCGTTTCTAAAATTTAAAGATGATATGTATTTAATGGTTTTTAAACTTCCGGCTTCAAATACTGCTTGACCGCATATGCCCACACGGTGACCGCCGGGCAAGGTTAAGTATCCTCCTTGTATTTCCTGTTCCCATGCGTACCAAGAATTTTTAGTAATAATCTGTAAAGTGCGCTCAAGATCGTCTTGAGAAACGAAATAGGCGTGTTCTTGTCTGCATGGTTCACCACCATGGGAAACATAAAAATAACCCTGTCTGTTTTTTATCATCAAAGGCCTGAAAAGACGGAGTCGTATTTCCTCCAAATCCTTTGAATCAATCTTTTGTAACCGTGTTCGCAAATTAGGCGCCAGAAAAGCTATCAATTGACCACCCCTCTAACACACACTATGCTAAGGGGGGACAAGTTATGACAAAAAAGGTTGCCCAAAATGGACAACCTTTTAGATGAAGCACTACTTAATAAAAAACAAGTCGTATTTATTTAATTATCATCGCCGGATTCATCGTCTTCATAGTCTCCGTCTTCGAAAAATAAATCGTGTTCCTCAAAATCATCGGTTTCAAACACAACTGCATCACAATGGGGGCAACATATTTGGACACCTTCGTCAAATAAGAAATCCTCATCAAAGGTAACTACTGCCCGACAATTCGGACAATCAACTTCCACTAAAGGATCATGCGAGTCATCCCAATCATCGAAAGTACAGTCACAGTCATCGTCTTCATCATCTTGAGAAAAAAGCTCGTCTTCCAAATCGGCTAAATCAAAATCAATCTCTTCCATGTACTCCTCTAAGTCGCATTGGGCTTCAATTAATTCGTCAACTTCAATGGCTAATTCGCCCACCACCTCGAGGATTTTTCCTAACAGAATCCCCACTTGTCCGTCTATAATGGATTCCTCCGCATCTACCAAACCACGCAAATAAGCCACTTTCTCGCGAATCGTTTCCAAAAAATCCACCTCCCATTTTTATGTTCCTAGGCTCTAGAAAGATATTCACCCGTCCTTGTATCAACCTTAACTTTCTCACCTTGTTCTACGAATAGGGGCACCTGCACTAATATACCCGTTTCTAAAGTTGCAGGTTTAGTGGCACCTTGGGCAGTATCCCCGCGAAACCCGGGCTCGGTTTCGGTTACCTCTAATATTACAGTTGTGGGCAAATCAACACCTATGGCTTGACCTTCATAAAACTGGATGCCAATAGTCATATTCTCCAGTAAATAATTGGGTGCATCGCCCAAGTCATCTTTGTTTAGAGAAAGCTGATCATAGGATTCCGTATCCATGAAAAAATATTCTGAATCCGAGCTATATAGGTATTGCATTTGCTTGGTTTCAATATGGGCGCGTTCTATTTTTTCACCTGCACGGAAAGTTTTTTCTATGGTGGCACCTGTCCGAATGTTTTTTAATTTCGTTCTTACAAAGGCGGCTCCTTTACCGGGCTTAACATGTAAAAAATCTACAACGCTAAAAATAGCCCCCTCATATTCAATGGTAAGTCCCGTTCGTAAATCATTAACTGATATCATTGCAAATTCCTCCTATTCTACTACATACAATTCCTTAAAGGTAGATGTTAAAACATCGCATCCCTCATCGGTCACCACGACCATGTCTTCTATTCTTACCCCACCGAAATCGGGCAAATAAATACCCGGTTCAACCGTTACAACCATTCCCGGTTCTAAAACAGTGTCATCCCTTCTGGAAAGACGTGGATTCTCATGAATCTCCAAACCAACCCCGTGACCTAAACCATGACCAAAATATTCACCGTAACCGGCATCGCTAATTATTTCGCGGGCGACCGCGTCAATTTCCGCTCCTGTTTTGCCCGGGGCAATGGCAGCTAACGATTCTTTTTGCGCCTTAAGAACGAGATCATAAATCAGCATATGCCTTTCTTCAGGCTCTCCAATTACTATCGTACGGGTCATATCGGAACAATACCCATTCACAATGCAACCAAAGTCAAATACAACAAAATCACCAACCGACAAAACCCGTTCCCCCGGTCGCGCATGGGGTAGTGCACTTCTAGGACCGGAAGCAACTATTGGATCAAAGGACATGCCTTCTGCTCCCATTTTTCGTACAATATATTCGAGTTCTATGGCAAGTTCGCTCTCAGTTATTCCCGAATTGATAGTTGGTAATAGCTTTGCGAAAGCCCGATCACCTATTTGAGCCGCCTGCCGAATAAATTCAATTTCTTCGGACTTTTTAATAATGCGCATCTCTTGAACCCAACCGCCGATCGGCACAAATTTAGCGTTTAGATTCTTTTCCCATTCTTCTAAGAGCCCTACTGTAACAAAGTCCTTCTCGTAAACAATCTTCTTCACATTTTGATCATCAATTAAAGTTTTTAAAGATGTATTTACGTCTTCGATCTCAATTAACTCCCAATCGGGACATTGCTCCTTCACTTGCTCAACATAGCGAAAATCTGTTAAGATAGCCTGCTTATCAGCGGAAATCCAGACCGTGCCCGCGGAACCGGTAAACCCCGTTAAATACCTTCTATTAATCGGACTCGTAACTAAAAATACATCTGCTTCTTGAGCGCGCAGTTTATCTCTAATGCTATCTAATCGACGCATATTTGCCCTCCTATTAATTCCATTAACACTATACTTTTCTAGTCGTTAATTAAAATCTCCTGCCAACTACGTCCCTAAGAAAAAGAAAAACCCCGATATATGGGGTTAGGTTTGCTGAAAACTCAAGGTTACTTGAAGTGCGGCCGGCGTTTTATCAAGACTTAAATCAATTAAGGAACAGTCTTCTAATTCGGGATGCACCCTTCTCAAATCTTTAATTGTTTCGCGAACATCCTCAAGTAATTGCTGGGCAGAATTATAACCAACCGCCGTTTTATAAACAAATGATGTCATTTTATCTCCTCCCCCATAAAATCTTCATATACTAGTATGTGCAAAAGGGACGAGCTTTATTCCTAAAATAACATTATTTTTTTCTGCCAATAAGATTTGGTCTAGTAAATAGCTTTACACCTGTTGGAAGATGAACATTTAATTTATAGGCGGACTTGCGGGCAGAAACCCAACCCAAACCACTTATGGTGAGATCCTCGCGAGGTTGTAACTCAATAAAGCTTTGTTCCCACGAAGAAATTTCACTATCCTTTTGGAGCCATTTTTCTAGGTGTTTTGTAGTAGACTTCTGCCAAGCGACTCCAGATCCGGTAAAAGCGAGCAATACACCTTCATCTTTACTTTCAATACATTCTATTGCACATAAACCGGGAATCAGAATAAGGTCATCTGGCTTGATAGGATACAAGTGGGAGGTTAACTTCTTATGGGGAATGATCTTTTCGGCAAGTTCAGGACTTACTAGGTCACTTATCCGACCTTGGGGAACATAGCCCGGAGAATCTGCCAAAATAAGGCCTCGGGGGAATTCCCAGTGAGACATGCCCACGGTTGTGCCAGGATAGGGGGAAACAGTAGGCTCATTTTTTTGTTTCTGACCCCCAAAGATTGGCATCTTTATCAATCGCTGCAATACACTTGACTTACCAACATTGGTTACTCCCATAAAGAGAACTTTCTTACCCAAAAATCTAATTTCATTAGCTAACTGCTGGAAACCATGACCGGTATTGGCACTCACGAGAATGAATTTTGGCGCCGACAAATTAAATTCGCTTAAACGACCTTCAGCCCATCTTTTTAATTCCTCAAGAGAAGTCTCATCGGGCACCAAATCTATTTTGTTTAGTGCTAAAACTACATCCTTTTTTCCAATCAATTCAAGCAATTCGTGCGGTAACCCGGCTTCGAAATCTAAGATATCCACCACTAAAACCACGCCTGTACTCCAACGAATTCCCATATTAATTTCATCTAAGGACCGGTCAGCTTGGACAGGTCCTATTTCGTCTTTTCCGTAATGATTAATTCTAAAGCATCTTCTACAAAGCTGCGACCCTTGTGTATATTGGTTTTCCGGTATATAACCAAACTTATCCGCATCAATAATCTGTAAAAGGGCACCACAACCCCGGCACTTTCTTTCCACCACTTTATTCTCCTTTTCCTCGCATATGTAATAATTCAGCATTCACTAATCCCTTTTTTGCAAAATGTTTCAAAATTTTTGTTTCAAGTTTACGAACTAACTTAGTAATGCCCAATTCGTTTGTACTCAAAGGGTTAACTAAAATCGAATAAAGATTTAATCGATTAGCCCCAAAAATATCCGTTAACACTTGATCACCAACAAACGCCACTTCTTGAGGCGGCAGATCAAGCATCCGCAATCCTTTTAAGAACGCCCTTTTCATGGGTTTCATTGCTCGTCCCACAACCGGTACCTCCAAGATCGCGCCAAGTTCTTCTGCGCGATTTTTCAAAGCATTAGAAACTAGACAAACTACAAACCCCTGTTCTTTAGCGTCCTTAACCCAGGTTTTTAGTCCCTTTTGTATTTTAGTTTCACCCCAAGGAACTATGGTGTTGTCAATATCAATTAGTAGCCCGCTAATGTTACGTTTTCGCAATTTGTCCAAATCTATTGTGGATATTTCTTCAATAATTAAATCAGGTACAAATACTTTCATAACAACTCCACTTTCATCTGTGATGACTAATTATAGCATAGATTTTATTTAATAGAAAATACTAGCAACAAACTAGGTCCCCCCTTTAGGAGGGACCCATTGCACTTAATAGTTTTCCTAAAGCCCTCTTTTCAATACGGGAGACATAAGAACGGGAAATGCCTAAAAGTTTACCTATTTGCCGTTGTGTCTGCTGTTCTTGACGACCTAATCCATATCTCAGTTCTAAAACCTTTTGTTCCCGCTTTGATAAACAATGAAATGTTTCTGCTAAACGCCCACAGTCGAGATTTAAAACTACCTCATCCAAAACAACGTCACCCTCTGAGCTGAGAATATCTATGAGGGTGATCTCGTTCCCATCCCTATCCGAGCCGATGGGATCGTATAGCATTACTTCTTGACGAATCCTTTTTGTTGAACGAAGATGCATCAAAATTTCATTTTCGATGCATCTTGCCGCGTAAGTAGCTAAACGTGTTTTCTTTTGTGGATTAAATGTGTTAATAGCTTTGATTAAACCAATAACACCTATGGATATTAAATCTTCTGTATCTTCCCCCGTATTATCAAACTTTTTAACCATATGTGCTACGAGGCGAAGATTGCGTTCGATGAGAATGTTTCGCGCTCCGTCATCACCTGCTTCTTTTTGTGCCAATAATCGTTGTTCTTCCTCCGGACGCAGAGGTTTGGGAAAAGCACTTCCGCTCGTGACGAATGAAGCAAGAACCCCCACTCCCTGGAATAGCCACAAACTTAACGCACTTAACAAAGAAGAAAACACCCTTCGGTACCCCCTTTTTTTAAACGATCAAGTGTTGCATTCTATGATCGAGGGATACAGAATGTGCCTGTTCTTATTTTTTTAATTTGAGATATTTTCGAAGAGGGTTAACTAAAACCAAGGCTAGTAACATGCTTACCCCACCTTGTAGAAGGTCCCCCGGAACAGATGTTAATGCCGGCGCCCAACCGTAATATAAGATACCCACCAAAAAGTAACCCATAACCATGACCAAGGCACCGAGTAGTACGCCGCCCGCTTCGGCTTTACGGCCTTTCCACGCAAGCCAGCCCGCGAAAAAACCTTCTGCACCTTTAATGAAAAACGTCCATGGTGCCCAATGCGCATAGCCTAAAAGTAAATCGGCCAGTGCAGAGCCGAAAGCACCTGAAATTGCACCCACCACCGGACCAAACATAAGCCCCGCCAAAAACACAATAGCGTCTCCCACATTGACATAACCCTTAACGCCGGGCAAAGGTATATTCACCACCATTGTTGCTACGGCCACTAATGCTACTAATAAAGCTGTCTGTATCATCCTTTTTGAATTCATTTAATTCATTTCCCTTCCCCAAGAAATTAAATTAGATTTAAAGTAATTGAGCATAATAATTCTTCAACTACTCTCAAGATCCCTTTACTTATCTACATCTGTGTTTCTACTCGAATAAAAAAAGCCACTTTCGTGGCTTCAAAACTTATGATTTTTGCGGTTCTCATTTTTTGAGCTTAAAAATCTCCTCTTTCAACCATTTATTCTCGATACGTAGTGCACGGTAGGCCCGTTCATATTCTTCGTTCTGTCGTTTAAAATCCTGTGCTTCACGAACAGCATTATGTATTTTGGTCTCATAGTCATGCACCAAGCGGGAAAGCTCTAAAAATGCTTCCTCATTATGTTTAATTTTAGCTTCTAATTCTTTTACAGTAATATTGTCTTTAAAAGACTGAAGTCCGGCCCGCCAAACCATGGGAATCGCTTTCCAAATAGATGAGGCCTTAGTTATTTCCTTGATTTTTTTCATTAAAGCCTCCCACTTAAAAAGGAAAAATTTTGATAGTCCAAAATCACTCTGCCTTAGCTAAAGGTTTTGCTTGGAGAAAACAATCGATCTCGTTATTTACCCAACTACGAAGATCAGTTGATAAAGAATAATAACTCCAAGTATATTCCGTACGCTTTTTAATTAAACCTTCGTCATGCAATCGTTTAAGATGATAAGATACTTTGGGTTGATTAATCCCTAAAGCTTGCGCCAAGTGCCCCACGCACATTTCCTTCTTCTTCAACAAAAGGATTATTTGCAAACGAATCGGGTCCGCTAGTACGTGGAAACGCCGGGCGGATTTTCTAATTTGTACCATAATCCAACCCTCCCTGTGAAAAGTTTCATAATCCCATTGTAGCCTTATTTTACCATTAAATCAAGCCCAAAAACAAAGGAAGGGAGTGAAAAAATTAAAGCATGCGTTCTTCTATTTTCTTAAGTAGGTGAACGGTGCCTACTTCACGTGCCAGTCGCCTTGAAAGTTTATAACAAAATGTTGCCAATTGTTGCTCGCCCTTTTGCATATACTCATCGCCCATCCTGAGGAGTCTTTTAATCTTTCTCCGTGGTTCTAAGGGCATTTTAACAACAAAATTTATTTTTAACCTTTGCCATTGTTTAGGCGGTTCAACGTCCATCGTCAATTTCACGCTCCACTAGTATACTTTAATAAAAGAAATAATAGCATAAATAAAATATTTTCGCAAGCTAAAAATGAAACGCCCAAAACACCGGTGTCAAGCTATCTATTGGGCCAATCCCTTGCTATATGCTTGGTAAGCCCGATTTAACCAAAAAACTGCAATTGTGTATACAGGTATGGTGAATATCCTTGTCACCAAGCGTGTGGGAAGTAAAATAAAAAAGCCTTTTCCGTATAAAATTGTTAACCATAGAGTGTTCAAAACGACACCGGCAATCAAATCGGTTGCAAATACCGCACCCCCGATTCTCCAAATAGTGAGATTGTCCTTGCGTTTATGTAAAAAAACACCGGGCAAAAATCCCGTTATTGCTGCACTTATGGCAAAGCCGGGGAAAAACGGGCCTCCAAACTGGTTAATAAGATATCCAATCACATCGGAGGCAATCCCTGCAATTGCCCCCGCTAATGGTCCAAACAATAAACCGGCTAAAATCAATGGAACTTCCCCAAGCGTGATGCGCAGACCGACAAAACCGGCAATAGGTATCCCTATTCCAAAAACACGCGTCAGAACAATGGACACAGCAGTTAGCAAGCCCACATTGGCGGCTTGCCTAACACTAAAATTCATTAATATACCTCCTAGTCACCTGAAACTGCCAAACTCTTAATAATTAGCGAAGGCGAGCCCATACTTCCGAAAGATCCGGGAACATCAAATTCGAGATCCGAACCAATTATCTCCACATTTTGCAAAAGTTCGAAGAAATTCCCCGCAATAGTGATCTGGTCAACTGGTTTTGAGATTTCCCCATCTTCCACGAGATATCCATAAGCACCTAATGAAAAATCCCCCGAAACGGAATCTGCACCGGAGTGGGTTCCCTGAACGCTTATGATTATCAAACCGGTATCCAACTCGCGAACTAATTCGTTAAAATCTTTTTTACCGGGTTGAATAAAGAAATTTGTAGGTGATATGCTCACGGTCGATTTAAATGATGGTCGCGATGCATTGCCGGTGGATTCAACGCCATCTTTTTTGGCTGTTTTTAAGTTATGAAGATACGTGGTTAATTTTCCTGAATCGATTACCTTTTTAGTTTTCGTTGCCACCCCTTCTCCGTCAAAAGGAGCAGATGCCCCCCCGTGAACAAGTAGTGGATCGTCAACTAGTGTCACTATAGGGCTGGCAATATCAGTATTTAGCTTGTTAGCCAAAAGGGACAGACCCTTTTGGACATTTTCTGCAGAGAAAACCGAGGCGAAGGTACCTAAAAGTTCGCGAGCCACATCATACCTTAGCAAAATTCGGTAATCTTTCGATTTAACTGTGCCTGCATTAAGTAAGGAAATTCCTTCTTGGACAGCTTCTTCTGCAAGATATTTTGCATCGAATTTTGACCAATCCGTGCCAAAGAAATATCGGGTTCCTGTTTTCACTTGCTCGCCTTCTTGTACAACCGCCGACACTATGCCGTAAGCACCATTACTTCTAAAAGATTGCTCCAAACCTTTGGTATTTGCGATATATACCTCGCCCTCACTATATCCCGTGGCAGCCCAATTAACCATTGAAACGCGCTCGTCTGCGGCCAAGGCGTATTTTTCTAAATCTAATGCAGACTTTATTTTTTCAGCGGTGGGAAGTTCGGCAAGAATCTCGTTAAATGCTTCTATTTTTGGATAATTAGTGGCACCGGCAAAAAATTCTATTTCATCATCGGAATCAATTATCTGCGCATTTGCCTTTGCCTTTGCAATCAGAAAACTTACAGAATCTTCATCTAAAGTTTCGACGTACGCATAGCCGACCTTTTGTCCGTACCTACCTCTAAAGCCTATACCCTGCACCACACTGAGACTATAATCATCAACGTCCTCTTGGTAGGCTTTAACCCTAAAAGCTTTGGAGCGGGTCGCATATATCTCCATATCACTCAAACCTTGTTCCTTACCTGCACTAAAAACCAGTTCCTTAAATTCTTTAAAGTCCATTATTCTGCCTCCTTTCGCCCACCTACTGTTAGTTCGGATACGCGAATAGTTGGTTGGCCCACATCCGCCGGAATACTACCACTTAGTGAACCACACATACCTTGCCCGGTTGCTAAGTTCGATCCTACCATATCTATTTTCTGTAAAACATCACTTCCACGACCGATAAGAGTTGCACCTCTAACGGGTTTTTCAATTTTCCCGTTGCGCACAATATAACCTTCTGCAACCGCGAAGTTAAATTCGCCTGTGGCAGGATTTACGGATCCCCCACCTAGCTTTTTAGCATAAAGGGCGTGTTCTGTGTTGCTAATAATTTCCTCACGTGTTGACGTGCCCGCACAGATAAATGTATTAGTCATACGAGATGTAGGTGCAAATTTATATGATTGACGGCGACCATTTCCCGTTGGATCCATGCCCATGCGTCTTGCATTAAGTTTATCGATCATATATCCCTTTAAGATACCATTTTCAATTAAAACATTTCTCTGGGTCTTCGCACCTTCATCGTCAATGTTTTGCGAACCCCAAGCATTAGGGATGGTACCGTCGTCAACCGCCGTAACCAGGTCGCTGGCAACCTTTTCTCCGATTTTACCTGCGAAAACAGATGCACCCTTGGCGACAGCAGTCGCCTCTAGACCGTGCCCGCAAGCCTCGTGAAAGATGACTCCACCGAATTCATTTTCTATGATCACCGGGTATTTGCCGCTGGGGGCATAATCTGCGTTTACCATGGTTACCCCGCTGCGAGAAGCATCCTCCGCATATTCTCTTACATCGATATGATCGAAAAATTCGAATCCCATATGGGCGCCGGGTCCATTAAATCCTGATTGTTTTTCATTTCCTTTTGTGGCAATGGAGTTGATGGCTAATCGTGTTCTAACGCGGCGATCTTCTATCATTAAACCTTCTGAATTAGCAATAAAGACCTTTTGATCTTTGTCCAGATAATTAATTATAACCTGACTAATTTGCTCATGGTAATTAGACGCCGCGTGATGGGCTTGCTTCATAACATCAACCTTGTCTTTTTCCTTAACATAATTGGGATTTAACATAATAGGGTGATGTTTATGAAAACATTCTCGTGCTAAAACAATACTTTTTATATGCGTTGTGCCTTTTAAGGCGGCTGCGGCTTCTAAAGCCACCTTCATTAAATTATCTCTGCTCGTATCATTTGTATAGGCGTAAACGCTTTTAAAGCCCAAAAAGATCCTGATTCCCAACCCATAGTCTCGACCGCTAACACCTTGTTCAATGGCTCCATCAACCATCTTTATGCTTGTATTAAAAGTATCTTCAGCAAATATCTCAGCGAAATCGCCGCCAGAGGATAAGGCAGCAAGCAATACATCTGTAACCAACCTTTCGTTAAGCATAAAAAGCCCTCCCTTTATTCTGTGATATAATAACATAACCAATCTTAATTTTAGAAAGGATATAAACTATGCAACCAAATGATATTATCTGGAGATTACAAGAGCGTATTAACGAATTACAAAATCTATGCCAAGAATCAATTAATGAGCTTCATCCTAAAAAAAATGCCGATTTAATTTCCAGCATCGAAGAGTGCGAACGTCTATGCCGAACGCAAACAAATATAATGAATAGAATCGCTAAGCGTTATTAGCCTTCCCCGCTTTTTATTTGAAATATGGGAACTTTAATAAAATGTGCAGGACATCTACAATCAGAAGCCCCAAAGCGGGGCACCGGGTAAAACGCGCCCGGGATTTTTAATAATTCCTGTGCTAAGCGGCACTCACCATCTTTTGGTTGATTTAAACTGACAACAGAGCCCAAAAACGGCGCCTGTGCCCTAAAATAATCAATGTGCCAGTGCAAATTCTTCTTTACCCGTTCATGCCGCTCTAGGCGGCTATATAAATTACGTTGTGCACTACCACAATAGGCGTAAATCCCAGGTGTAAAAGAAAAAGTTCCTAACTTACCAATTGTTATTTGTTTGCTCTCGGGAAGGTAAAACCAAAGCACATATACTCCGCGTGCCTTTGAAAACCTATCATTATCAGTCATAGAAATAAAACCATCCTTCACATTCGTATTTATTCTAGGCAGTGAAGGTTTTTCCTTTGATTATAAAGAAATAAAACTGATAAATCGCGAAGGAGGAAAGCTAGTGGATGTAAAACATTTTTTACGGAACTTGAGTGAAAGTTCAGGAGTATCAGGCTACGAACAAAACATTACAGAACAGATCAGCACGGCCTGTACATGGGCTGATGATATGCGGCGCGATAAACTTGGCAACCTCATTATGCTTAAAAGGGGTGAAGGTACTAAACCCAAAAAGAAAATTATGCTTGCAGCCCACATGGATGAAATCGGGCTAATTATCACAAAAGTCGAAAAAGGGGGGTTTCTTCGCTTCGGAACCATCGGTGGATTTGATCAACGGGTATTACTTGGTCAGGAGGTTATTGTTCACGGAAAAACCCCTTCATTGGGAATTATAGGAGCGAAGCCCCCCCACGTCCAAGCCCACGGAGAACAAAATAAGGCCGTCAAACTAGAAGACCTTTTTATTGACTTAGGCTATGACACAAAAGAAGATGCTGAAAAACTAGTTCGCATAGGGGATCTAGTTACGCTAAAAAGGGAAGTAATAGATCTACAAAGCTCGTTACTTGCAGGCAAAGCATTTGATGACCGTGCGGGGGTTGCCGCTATTTTTGAATGTTTTCAAATTCTCTCCACACTTCACCATGAAGTTGATGTCTATGGTGTTGCAACGGTCCAAGAAGAAGTGGGACTAAGGGGAGCCGTCACAAGCACTTATGGTATTGTTCCTGATTTGGGCATTGCCATTGACGTTAGCTTTGGTGATCAACCTGATTTAAGAGAAAGCGAAACTATCAAACTGGGAAACGGACCGGGAATAGCCATAGGACCCCATGTGCATCCAAAAGTATATGATCGCATGGTAAAGACCGCTAAGGAATGGAATATCAAATATTCTTTAGACCCCTCGCCATCACCCGGAGGAACAGATGCATATGCGATTCAAGTTGTGCAAGCAGGGGTTGCAACCATTTTGCTTTCAGTCCCCCTCCGTTATATGCATACTTCCATTGAAACAATTGACTATGACGATGTGAAATCTACAGGCAAACTCATGGCCATGTTTATAGCAGGACTTAATAATGAATTTGTGGAGGGGTTAACATGCTTCTAGCGCAATTGACTGAAGTCAACGGAGCCCCGGGTCAAGAAGGTGAAGTGCGCAATTTGATTCGGGAACAAATTGAACCTTTCGTTGATGAAATTAAAACAGATGCTTTAGGGAATTTAATCGCCATTAAAAACCCTCGAGCTATCGGCCCTAAAGTGATGCTCGCGGCCCATATGGATGAGGTTGCACTTATGATAGTAGGTATTAAAAACAATGGCATGCTAGAATTTCGGCCGATAGGCGGAATCGATCCGCGTGTACTGGTGGCAAAGACAGTAATTGTGGGTAAGAAAAAGATTAATGGCGTTATCGGCGCTAAGCCAATCCATTTACAACGTCCCGATGAACGAGAAAAGGCTTTATCCATACAAGAATTATATATTGACATGGGAGTTAAAGATAAGGAAGAAGCAAAACGCTTGGTAAGTCTTGGGGAAATTGCCTATTTTACAACAAAATACGAAGAATTCGGGGAAGGAAAAGTGAAAGCGAAGGCACTCGATGATCGTGTTGGTTGTGCTCTTGCCATTAGGCTTTTGCAAGAAGATCTTTCTTTTCCTTTAATAGCGGCATTTACTGTGCAAGAAGAAGTTGGTCTCAGGGGTGCCGGTGTTGCAACTTATCAAATCAAACCCGATCTGGCATTAATTCTTGAGGGCACCACTGCCTCCGATGTTCCGGGAACCGATGAACACAAGCACGCAACTTCGTTAGGTAAAGGTCCGGCCATTACATTTATGGATCGTGCGGTTATTACCCACCCACCTTTAGTCAAAGAACTTTTCGCCCTAGCTAATGAAAAGAATATTCCGGTTCAAGCCCGGCGTAATACCGCGGGAGGAACAGATGCAGGTCAAATACAACTAACCGAATCGGGAACAAAAGTTGCTGTTATTGCTGTACCTTGCCGCTATATTCATTCTCCCGCCTCTGTTATGAGCAAAAAAGACTACGATGGCGCATACGAACTAATCAAACACTATTTAAGATGTCTCGAAGAAAGGGAGGATTTCCAATGAAGGAAACTATCCGCCAACTAACCGAGGCCTTTGGGCCTTCCGGCTATGAAACTGAGGTCACGAGTTTAATAAAGACTATGATAACGGATTTTGTAGATGAAATAAAAACCGATGTATTAGGCAACTTAATAGCTATAAAGAAAGGTGCTTCCAATGGACATAAGATTATGTTCGCGGCACACACTGATGAAATTGGTGTTGTGGTAACCCACATAGACAAAGAGGGTTTCCTCAGATTCGCCACTGTGGGCGGTGTGGGAATATCAACCCTTGTGGGTAATCGAGTTCGTTTTCCCAACGGAATAATCGGAGTAATTTACCACGAAAAAGCTGATTGGAAAGATTTAAAAATAGATAAGCTCTACATTGATATAGGGGCAGAATCAAAAGAAGAAGCCATGGAACAAGTGAAAATCGGGGAATTCGGGATCTTTCATCGAGAATTTTGTGACTTAGGTAATCGTTTGATTGCAAAAAGTATGGATGACCGCGTGGGCTGTGCCGTTCTTGTGGAAGCAATAAAGAAGATCAAAGAGCCAAGGAATGCCTTATATTTTGTTTTTACAACGCAAGAAGAAGTTGGTCTAAGGGGGGCTCGCACCGCCGCTTATGATCTAGAACCGGATCTTGGAATTGCCGTAGACGTTACCATTACCGGTGATATGCCTGAAGCCAGGCGCATGGAGGTTTCACTAGGCAAGGGTGCCGCCATTAAAGTAAAGGATTCCTCATTAATAGTACATCCAAAAGTAAAGCAAATATTGATGGATCTAGCAGAAAAGAATAAGATACCCTATCAAATGGAGGTTTTAGAATTCGGTGGTACTGATGCCGGGGCAATTCATCTCACTAGGTCAGGAGTACCATCGGGAGCGATCTCCATTCCCACACGTTATGTGCACTCGCCTTCGGAGATGATCGATATTCGCGATGTTGAAGCAAGTGTTGACTTAGTTGTTGCATTGGCTAACAAAGAACTTAACGAACTAAATTAAATATTGAAAAATTAAAGCCGTCTTAAGGAACAATAAGACGGCTTTACAAATTAATGTTCGCAGATTACTCCGGAATTCTCCAAACTTCCCTCTAAGTATTTCTCCACAACGTCTCGCGCCTGCCCCGAAGCTCCGGCCACCACAATAATTCCATTTTCAGCGAAGATACTAACCGCTGCGCTACCGATTCCACCTGCAATCATCACATCAACTCCAAGTTCGTGAAGGAAGTTGGGTAGAAAACCCGGTTTATGTCCGGGATTAGTAATTGATTCAACCTCGGCTATTTTTTTATCCTCAATTTTAAAGATTTCAAAAAAAGCACAGTGCCCAAAATGGCTAGCTATCACACCTTTATCTGTTGCAACTGCTATTTTCATTCTTTTCCTCCCCCTTTATTAAGCAAAATAGTCATGGTCTTTTGAAAAATATCTTTCGCACTTTTGCCGGCCGGACAAGGTTCATCCACAATACTAAGGCCTCGGTTTACCAGGGAGCCCGCAGTGGGATCAAAGGGAATCTTACCCACTAAAGGAATCTCCCTCTCTAGGCAAAGCGCTGCTATTTCACGGCTTATGTCCGAATTAGTATCATATTTATTGATACAAACTGCTTGTTCAATGTTAAAAAGCGAAGACGTTTCCATTATTCGCTTCAAATCACTTAATCCCGATAAAGATGGTTCTGCAACTAACAAAACCAAATCAACTCCGCTTAAGGATGCATGCACAGGACAGCCAATTCCCGGAGAACCGTCAATAATCGAGATCCTCGCATCGTTAGCATATTCTTTTAAACCCCTTTTCACCTCTGCAACTAAAAGTCCGGAGTTTCCGCTACCCATTTTCAACTGTGCGGTAGAAAAGATTACATCATTTTTATAAAGAACGAGTTCACCGGCTACGGTCGGAACTAAGGTGATTGCCCCAAAAGGACAAACAAGCTCACATACTCCACAGCCTTCACAACTGATGGAATTAACTGCATATATCGGCTCCTTTTGAATAGCACTAAATCTACAATGACTCCTACATAGATCACATGATGTGCAAAGATCGATATTTATTACTGCTTTATCTAAGCCAAAGTAATCGTCTATCTTGGGCTCGGGTAGATTCCCGGCGACTAAGTGAAGATTAGGGGCATCCACATCGCAATCGGCATATGCTTTGGCTTTTGCGAGCTTTATAAAGGCACTTGCAATAGTTGTTTTACCTGTTCCACCTTTGCCACTTAAGATTAATAGTTGCTTCAATTTAACTCCCCCAAAATATCCGCTAATAGTTTCTTGAAAAGCGAAAGGTATGCCTTTTCCTGATCAATTACTAGCCGCCCTGTGCTAATTGTTTTTGCGAGTTTAAGATCATGGGGAATTCGAGCCATTATGGGAATTTGCTCCTTCATGCAAAAATCTTCTAAGGGATTAGTTTCTTTTGTGAATTTATTGATCACAACTCCGAACGGTTTTTTCAGTAAACTGACCAACTCTAAGACCATCTGAAAGTTATGTAAGCCAAATAAGGTTGGCTCCGCTACAATTAAGCAGTAGTCGGAATAAGTTATACTTTCCAACACGGAACAGGCAGTACCCGGCGGACAATCAATTATGGTTAGCCCGTCATTTCTTTCAACATCTTGAATCTTCTCGATCAAAGGAACACCTGATACTTCTCCTATGTTTAAGATGCCGGTAATGACAATAACATCTCCCGCACGACCTTTTTCAATTCTGCCAACCACTTTGTCCTTTTCAGTTAATGCTTCGCTCGGACAAACTAATACACAACCCCCACAGGAATGACAAATTTCTTCAAATATTAGTAGATGACTACCGATATGTGCCAAGGCGTTAAATCTACAAAAATCCACACAAAGACCGCAAGCATCGCATTGTTCTAGATTGATTTTAGGTACTAACACGGTCACATCTTCTGATTCGATGCTTTCGGGTTTCAAAAATAAGTGCCCATTTGGCTCTTCAATATCACAATCGAGATAGTAACTTCGTCCGGCCGCGGCGGCTAAGTTTACTGACACGAAGGTCTTACCGGCCCCACCTTTTCCACTGAGCACAGCAATTGTTGGCTTACGATCTGCGCCCATGTAAACCTGCTTGAATTTCGTCAAGAACCGAAAGCTTGCCATCTTTGTAAGCCAGTATATTGTCCTTTAAAGATTCACCCTCGGTTTTATAAATTTTCACCTTAGCCGCATCTAAAACCCTTAATACATTTCCACCGCAGCGCGGTGTTAAAACAACATCAATATTTGCGTTTACCAAAGATTGACTGGCACGTACACCTGCACCGTCGGGGCTTCGAGTTGCTTCGTTTTCTAAATAAACTGTCTTATTGGTTTCTGTATCGTGAATCATAAAATAAGGAGCCCGTCCAAAGGCATTACATACACCTGATTCCGACGATGAACCATTCGCCGGTATGGCTATTTTCACTATAATTTCCTCCTTTCTTTCCTTCTTCCATTATATACTGTTTTGGACAAAAGTCCATAACTTAGAAAAATTACACAAAAAAAGGTGCTTTCTAAAGAAAGCACCTAACATAGCGATTGCTATTTGAGATTAAAAATTATCATTCAAAAATGCTGTTACCCTTCTCATGTATTCTTGATCTTGTTCAGGATTTAAAAAGCGAGTTACGAAAAAGTGATCTCGACCAATTCTCGTCCATGTTCTCGTATGACTAGGAGCACTTTCCACTAATCTCTTAAAATTCTCGTAGTCAAGTTCTTCGTCGAAAATGGAATGAAGTAAAAATATTGGTCTGTCTCCTATATTCGCGATTTGCCTTTCAGGGTAAATATTTCTACTACCCCATCCAAATTTGAGTATGGAATAAAGTTTAACGAACGGCTTCACGACCGTAATTAAAACCGGTGGGAGCTCTTTGGCTTCCATGCCTTCTGCAAATACATCTTCCCACGAAGAAAAAGAAGCAATGCTGATAACACCACTAATCTCGGGAATGACCCCAGCCGAGTTAATGGCAACGGCGCCACCCATAGATGCGCCATAAGCAATAATGGGTAATCTTGCGTATTCTGGTTGGGCTTTTATATAGTCAACAACTGCTTGGGTATCGCGTGTTTCCAGATACCCTAAACCAATTCCTTTGCCGGAACTTTTACCGTGACCTCTCATGTCAAAAAGAATGGAAGAGTACCCAAGATCCTTAAAGGCTTTAGCGTGACCGAAAAATGCTGTCACAGAGGGATTATGTAGCCCGGAAATAAAAATCAAGACACCCCTAGGGTTTTCGGCTTGCACTTCAAAAGCAGAGATAGAATAGCCATCTGATGTTTCAAGTGTTAACTCGTTTGCAACTAAATCAAAATCTCTAGCTTTATAGATAGTTTTAAAATCCACATGTTTGTTCAGCATAGGGCCCATAATAAAAGGTGGAAAAGCCACTAGAACTGCAAGCGACAAAACTGCAACAATAATAACCAAACTGATAAAGATTTTCGCTATGCGTCTTCCTATACTAGGTCGACGACTCTCAATAGATTTCAACTTTGTTCCTCCCCACATTAAAAATGAATTTCACTTTACAACAAATTTTGTACTTTTTCAAGCTCATTAGTTATTATACCATCAACTTCTGCCAATTTCATCCTTTCTATATCTTCAGGTCGATCAACTGTCCAAGCGGTGATCATAAAACCATTTTGTTTTGACGCCGCAACCACCTCGGGAACAACTACGGGATAATACGGATGAATGGCATCGGCCCCGATACTTTTCGCATATATCCAAGGGTTTACCAGTGCAGCCATGTGAAGAACCCCGGTTTTAACTTCGGGCATAACTCGTTTAAAATGGACTAAAGCATAGTGATTAAAGGAAGAAATGATGGTTCTATCTTTAAGATTGTACTCGTTTAAAAAACTCGCCAGTTCTTCATTAAGATTTTCAAAACCCAATGTGCTCTTAAGTTCAATATTAAGTAAAATATCTTCTTTTTTAATCAGTTCACAAAGTTGCTGAAATGTTGGGATTTTTTCGTTTTTAAATTCTGAACTAAACCAAGAACCCGCATCTAATTTTTGTAATTCATCTAAAGTGTGTTGCGCCACATCTCCGGTACCATTCGTGGTTCTAGATAGTGTATGATCGTGTATTATGACTATCTGACCATCCTTCGTTAAATGAACATCAAGCTCAATTCCGTCACAGCCGACTTCTAAAGCTAGTTCAAAAGCTGACATGGTATTTTCAGGGGCCTTTGCTGAATAACCTCGATGACCGAGAACTTTCACGATTTTATCCCCCTTAAACGTTTTAGTTCTTTATCTTCACTGAACCTGTGAAAACCTTTGTTGCAGGACCCGCCATAAAAACACGATTATCTTCCCATTCAATTGTCAAATCACCGCCTGGCAAAGATACCTGAACAGGTGAACTAACTAAGCCACGCCTTATGGCTGCAACAGCCGCGGCACAAGCACCCGTTCCGCACGCTAAGGTTGGACCTACACCGCGCTCCCATACTTTCACTTTTAAACGATTATCCGATATAACCTGCGTAAATTCAATATTCGCTTTTTCCGGCCATACTTCATCTTCCTCCAAACGAGGCCCCCACGTCAAAAAGTCTAGGTTATCTAAATCATCAACAAAGATTACAGCATGGGGATTCCCCATTGATACGGCATCAGCGGTCCATATTTTGCCGTGGGAATCTATCTTTACTTCATCACCCCCATTAAAAGTAAAATCAGGTTCGCCCATGTCAACAACGTATAGCCCGTCATTTACGCTTATTTTCTTAACCCCGCTTATTGTACCGATCTGTAACAAGTGGCCCTTAACTAAATTATTTCTCACCAAATAATCTGCCATGCAGCGAATTGCATTACCACACATTTCCGCTTCGGTGCCATCGGAATTAAATATGCGCATCGTGTATATATCTTCGTTCATCGTAATAAACACTAGTCCATCTGCGCCTATACCAAATTGACGATGACAAAGCATTTTAGCCATACTTTCTCCGTTAGATACATGCATTCCTTTAAAGTCTTCTATAAAAATAAAATCATTACCAAGCCCATGATATTTTGTAAAGTGCACATTAATCCCCCTAGCTGTGCTGACACTATCGTTCAAGAAAAGCGCTCACTTTGTCAACAGCAAAAATAACATCTTTAACATCCTCTTTGGTCACAAAATGATTTAGATGAATTTGGACAGCCCTACTCAATAGCTCCACCGTTTTTGGACATGTTTTTTCATTATATTCAATTATATCTTGTGAAGGATTATTATTCCACGGCAAAGATCCTCCCCACGGATCTTGCTTACGCATGAGAAACTCCCAATTTAAATAAATGTGCTGATCATTACTATTAGAATCATACACCTGAAAAGTAGGAATTCCTTCCGCACTAAGTGCTTTGGTCATAAATCGCGCTTGTTCTTGGTTTGATGTATAAAATATTAAACTAATACCGAGATCCCTTTCAGTACCAAAGACGGAAGAAAACGTGATATTATTCCGCGCACGCAGTAATTCAACTAGATCTTTTTTTGTCTTCTTAGTATGCCCCAGGATGGCGGGCATTCTTTTTAGTTGTCCCAAAGACAAAGCTGCTTGCAATTCGGTCAAACGGTAGTTTTGGCCCGGAAAAGCGGGTATTTTACGTTCAATGAAACGAAATTGATAACCTGCACCATCATGATAAAGGACCGCACGTTGCCACAATTCTTCAGAATTAGTAACAATCATGCCCCCTTCCCCCGTTGTAATAACCTTTGATTGCTGAAGGCTAAAGCAACCAAGGTGCCCAATGGAACCTAACATACGCCCCTTATAGGTACCGCCGTTAGATTGAGCTGCATCTTCGATTACCATTATATTATGTTTGCTCGCAATTGACATGATCGGGTCCATATCCGCGGAAATTCCGCGCATATGAACGACAATGACTGCTTTAGTACGTGGGGTAATGCGCTTAATCAAATCGGTAGGATCGATAGTAAGACTATCATCTATTTCCGCTAAAATCGGAATCGCACCGACAATTGCTACGGCCGCTGCCGTAGCAACCCAAGTATAAGCAGGAATGATCACTTCATCTCCGGGTCCTACACCCGACGCTATTAAAGCGCAGATCAAAGCGGATGTACCCGAGTTTACGGCTAAAGCATGATTGGTTCCTATAAATTCTTTATACTCTTGTTCCAGTAAACTTGTTTCCGATTGTTCAAGCCCTTGGGGAAAATAACGAAAAATACGTTTTTTCTCCAGTACATTTAAAACCCGGTCTTTTTCTTCCGGACCTAATTCCTCACTACCGAGGTATTTAGAAACCCATGGTTCGGTACGGACAGGCGTACCTCCATAAAGAGCTAATTCTTCCACAAAATCTCCCCTTGCTAAGATTTCCATCTGCTAATTAGTTTTCTTGATTAATCTAGAAATTCCTGTTTCATAGAAAATTGTGCTAAAACAAAACCGAGGGCTGCTCCCTCGGTTATGCGCTACATTCTTTTCTAAGGGCCTTCACCCTATCCCAAGTTTCTGCAGGTAAAGGTCGATCAAAATTTCTATAACCAGCAAGCTCAAACCCTTGCTTGCTCGCTAATTTACGAACATATTCCAAATGCTCCAAACTTAAATCAGCCCCGATACTAATGTGCTTGTAATGCTTATCTAGGGCAAGCATTATTGTCTCGGACATACAAGCAAATGCTTCACCCTTTTCAAACCCGAAATTCCATCCTAAATCAGGCTTATTAGGTAAGGCAACGACACCCCCATCAATAACTAATACGTCCGGTCTTTTACTTAAAACCTGTTTGCTCACATTACTCGGTCTAGACATATCACACACGATTGCACCTAGCTTTAAGGTTTCGGGGGTAATCAGCACCTCAGAGCTACTTGTTGCCGTCATAATTACATCTGCACTTGGTAGGTATTTTTCAGTGTTTACGGTGATTGAAATGGGTGCACCCCGGTCCAGCAGATTCTTTGCATATTCTATCCAGGATTTCAGATCAATATCTTCCGACGGAAAACAGGTAAGCTTAGATACATAATCCCCGAGACTACCGGGGGAAAAGACCTTTCCTCGATCGCCTAATTCACGAAGGTGTTTGATCATATCAACTACGACTTTAAGAATCCTATACTCACTTTTTTCTTGTCTTGCGGGATTGCCAATTAAAATCAACTTTTGCACTTGTTCACTCAAAAGTAAAGCCAATGCTTTACCAACTGCTCCGCCGGCACCGACAACTGCCGCCGTCACAGTATTAAGATCCATACCGATTCGCTGTGCGGCATCTAAAATGGCCTCAACACCTGTGACAACAGTATAACTATTACCTGTAGTAAGTGCCACATTGGTGTGGGGTAACAATGAACGACCACCCATGGTAACAACAGATGTATAGGCACCTAAACCTACTATTTTAGCACCTCTGTCTTCGGCAAGTCGAATGGCGGCGGCTATTTCTTCAATGGCCTCTGCCTTCGATAACTCCCGTAACTGATCTGCGGTTTTAGGTACGCAAATGAATTCTCCATAGGCGCTTTGACCATTATTGTCAATTATTCTGCTGCCGCTTACTACAAAAGGCTCCACTAGATCATTCCAACGAGAGCTCAAATCTGCGAGCTGATCTTCAGTTAAGTTTTTTAGACTCTCGTCAAACTCAGTGTAATTTTGCAAATCAACAGGATGAACCAAAAAGGCAAAACGACCATCATTTTTCTCAGGCGTATCATTAATTGTTTCTGTCATTCTGCTTTGTTGTCCCGGGAAAGATTTGCGACTATAGCCCACAAGGTGCCCTAAGAATGAGGCGGTATCGCGGCATTCCAATTGTTCAATGGTGCTTTTAATTGCTTTACTTACATTTTCAATTTGTTCATCATTAATAATCAAAGGCGGTTCAATCCTTATGACGCCGGCACCATTAAGGGTTGGTGCCACCCTAACCTTTTCTACATTTAATAAATAAGATGACACCATGGGCGTAAGCATCTCTTGCTCGGCCATGACGCCGAGAAGGCTATTGGGATAAGCATCCTTGCAATTATTAAACTCAATGCCGAGCATCAAACCTTGGCCACGTACTCCTTTGATGATTGTGGGATGTTCTAAGGCAATTTGCTGTAAAGCACACTTCAACTTATCCCCTTTGTCAGCAATTTCCTTGACCAAAGAGGAATTATTTTCCGTTAGTAATTGCACTACCGCCAATCCTACGCGACAGGCAAGTGTGTTTCCTGCGAAAGTTGAGGAATGCTTCATGGCGAATTCTTCTGTATATACTTCATCTTTACACAAAACTGCACCAATGGGAAACAAACCGCCCCCCAGCGCTTTGGCGAGGACAAGAACATCGGGGGTAACATCTTCCTTTTCACAAGCAAACATGGTACCGGTTCTTCCGAGACCCGTTTGTATTTCATCGAAAATTGTAAGAACCCCATGTCTACCGCACAGATCTTGAACGTCTTTCAGATAGCCATGATATGCTTCGACAATGCCGCCCTCGCCTTGTATTGGTTCCACAATGAAAGCTGCCGTTTCAGTGGCTTTTTCCTCAAGATAAACCCTTAATGCATCAATGTCGCCAAAGGGAATATGGTAAAATCCGTCGACGGGGGCCCCGAAAACCTCTTGATAATCTTTGTTGCCTGTCGCGGAAAGGGCTCCTAAAGTTTTACCATGAAAACTATTCTTAGTTGCCAAGATTGAATGTTTACCTGTTTTAGCACGAGAAAGCTTCAGTGCAGCTTCAACAGCTTCTGCACCGCTATTGGCAAATGTAACATTTTTTAGCCCCTTAGGTGCAATGGCAATAAGGCGTGCTCCTAAATCACCGGCGGCCTCCAAAAGCGATGGTTGAATAAAACTAGGTTCTTGATTTAGCTCAACATTATGTAAAGCGCCCCAAATCTCCGGTGGATTATAACCGAAGGGCAATGCACCATAGGCTGCTATGCAGTCAAGATATTCTTGACCCTCAACGTCATACAAATAACATCCCAATCCACGCTTA